>NZ_JCACKI010000066.1:0-37724 GCF_059505325.1 Tildeniella sp. | reverse complement strand
GCGTGGTGCCAACCTGAGTGGTGCGATCGGTATTGGCAAGAAATCTGCTTATTCAGTAGAGCTAGTGAAACAAATTGCAGAGATTGTCTTAGTTGATAACTTAAAGCTGCAAATGGATTCAGTACACGTCTGCGAAACAACTCACTGTTTAGCGGGTTGGGTCTGCACCTTGGATCAAACCGCTAAAACATTAGAGCCAATTATCGGATGGAATGCTGCTGCATGTTTGGCAGTGCCGATTCCTGAATTTACAAGCTTGTTTTTTGCGAATAACGATAAGGCGATCGCATTCCTCAAGCAAGTGCAGAGCGGCGAAATCGATTTGAGCGCGAAAGTAACCGCCTAGTTTCCTTGTGTGTACCGGGCCTTAGCAGGTGCGATCGCCCTTTCTTCTCTTCACTCTTTACCTCTAAAAGCCATGCCTACAGCAACACAAACTGAATGGATCAATCAGTACCACCCTGAATGGTGGCTGATGTGGGGTGCGCTGCGCGATCGCTTACAAGCAACGCAAGACCCTGAACGCTGGCAAGAGATTTTTGATGATTGTCAGTATATGGGGCGATCGGCTCACTCCAATACGCACTGCTTCCGATCTAAAGCTTTTGGCAGAGAGTACTACCACATTGATTGCTCTCCGAACTTTAGCTATCCGCTCAGTGCAGACGAGTTCGTGCTTGAGAGTGGAGCAATTTTAACCCAGATTAATTTTTAAGCAATCTATCAACCTTACGAGGATCAGAGCAATGCCAATTTTAGGCAAAACGGATGTAGCTACAGCGCAAGAGACGATCAACCTAGATGTAGTCGGGCGTGTGTGGGTTGGCGATGCCAAAACGGACAACAGCGCTGGCAAGACATTGGGTGAGAAGTTTCGCATTGAGTGCAACGATCGCACTCGCGGCATCTTCAAAGAGCACTACGGCAGCGATCGACCCGATAAGTTAAACATCTTTCTGCCCTATGCTACGCCAGATGAGTGCTACCACACCTGGTACGAGTCCTACACGGCTCAAGGATTCCAGCACCGTTGCAACGGGGAGCGGATTGTCCAGAAGATGTGCCAAACCCCTTACAAGGGGCTGAAAGGTGAGCAGAAAATTGCGTTTGAGCGGAAGGACGTTAACGAGCCTTGCTTGAAAGGTGATGAGCCTGAATGCGCTACTTGTGGCAAAGGTAACGGTCGATTTTTCTTCTACGTCCGTGAACTCTACGCCGCTGGTATGGGTGCCACAAAAGCGTGGATGATGAGCGTTTCAGGCACTCATAATCTAACAGGTTTACACGCTCAACTATGCGCTTTATACAAACAGTATGGAGCATTAGACGTAAGCCCTGTACCATCACCCTGGACGTATGGTTTTATTCCCTACACGCTCACCAGAGTAGAGAAGAAAATCATGCGACCTAATGCCGAGAAGGGCACTGTAAACGGCAAAACGGTTTACAACCAGACAGGCGCACGATCGAAGGGTTCCTATTGGGCTTTATCCCTTTCCGAAGACCCTGAATGGTTAGCCACACTGCAGAAATTCATGGCAATCAAAGAAGTACAACGGCTAGGGGGAGGAGCCGACGCGATCGCGCTCATTGGTGGCAATATCCCTGTGATGCAAGGCTATCAAGAAACTTCAATCTGGGGGCAGACTGAGCGACAGATCAAGAATGCTACCAACACTTTGCAAATTGCAAGCGCGATCGATGTGGTGCGTGATGAAGTTTCACAAGGCAATATGCCGCCCGATGCTATAACTGAAGCTGAAGGTTTAGCGGCTGATTACGTAGCAGTTGAAAAGCCAAAAGCAAAGCCTAAGAAACAAGCAACTGCGTCTGCTCAAAACGAAGGCGATAAAGTCTTAGAAAAGTTTCAAGGGCTGTTAGTAAAAGCCGCTACGATCGAGCAAGTTAACTTAGCGCAAGAGTGGCTACGCAAGCCCGACAAATGGAGCACGATCGCGCAGCTTCCAGGTATTGAAGCTCAGGTAATGCAGTCAATCCGCGATCGCATTCTGGAGCTTGGCACGGTCAAAGTATCGCCGCCATCTTTGGATGATGAGGGAGAGGATGCGATCGAGGTTGAAGCGGCGATTCCTGACGAATATGCAGATTTTGATGAGGAGGAATAAATGGTACTCACTGCCAGAGTCGCTGGCACTGGTGAGCGGATTGCGGCATCTGATTTTGATTCAGGGCACGCAATCCGCATGAAATACCAGAAAGACCAGCTAATCTCACCCTTTCCAGATTGCGACACACCCGTTTTTGTTCGTGACAGAGGAGGCTTTACGCTTCACTTTGTTCACAAGACGGCACCAAGAACGAATTTTAACTACCACCCTGAATCTGTTGAGCATCTACGCGGCAAACAACTAATCGCAGAATCATTCCGAGCAGACATAGCAGATGTTAGCGAAGCCGAAGTCACATTTGAATACCCGATTGGCGATCGCATTGCAGACGTAGCTGTGATTTACCCGACAGGGTGGGTGAGGGTCGGGGAATGTCAGTTAGTGTATGACTCAAGCGGTGACGACGTTGAGTTTGACATAGACGATCCGACCTATGGTGACGGGTTAACAATCCGCTATTTGCTAAAGCCACTTAAAGATGAGTCGTGGCAGCGAGAAGAAGAAGCTTGCACAGACAGCATCACTTACAGGCAGCTAACAGCTAAAGCGATCGCCCACCAAGCGCTGAAGGTGCAGATTGGTTACACACAAGAGACATTTAAGACCGTAGAGCGCACATACGGTAACAGCATCTTACGGTCATCGTTTTATCGATCGCTGGAAATCTGGGGTGCTCTTTCTACCCAGGAGATTCAACGGGCATTAAAAGCAACGCCTCAAGGCAAGCGATCGATCGCTGGTCTACTTGGTGCTGCTAATAATCATGGTTTGGTCAAAACGCCAGAAGGCAAATGGCAAGCTAACGCAGAACTGATTGAGCGTAGCCACTTGCAACCGTTGCCGATCGCTGGCATTGCGGCAGCAAAGTCTAGAGCACTTCAACTGAAGAAAAAGGCGTAGCACTAACTACGCCAGTCCCCCATTCGTCGTCTTTCTAGGTACATCCAAATGGTTGAACAAAAAGTATCAGGTTTAGGGTTCGCTAAGCAACCCGCTCAAGGCAATAACGAAGTCAAGATAGTTGTGCGTTGGTTAGTCGCAAATGGTTATCCAGCCTTACCAGTCGCACCATTTCAAGATCATAGCAAATTCCCTGCTAAAACATAGGTACATCCAAATGGTTGAACAAAAAGTATCAGGTTTAGGGTTCGCTAAGCAACCCGCTCAAGGCAATAACGAAGTCAAGATAGTTGTGCGTTGGTTAGTCGCAAATGGTTATCCAGCCTTACCAGTCGCACCATTTCAAGATCATAGCAAATTCCCTGCTAAAACAAAAGATGGTGCAATCAAGCGTGATGCAGACGGCAATCCGATTCCTGCTTTCACTGGTAAGAATCCAAGCTACATCGATCGCGACGGTAACCCACGGCTAGTTAACCACAATAAGTTCCAAGACCAGTTACCGACTCGTGAAGACCTTAGCCGCTGGTTTGCCAACCCAATCAACGGCGTAGGGACTCTGGGCGGCTGGAATGATACTTACTGGATTGACCCTGACCTGAAAGACTTTGATGGCAACCAGGATGAACTTGATACTTGGTTCTACGGCATTCTCAATACACATGAGGCTTTACAGTCTTCGTGGTGGGAAAAGACACACTCTGGCGGTTTCCGTTTAGCAGTCAAGCTTGACCAGGCACCGGGCTATACAAACTTTGCTCTAGAGACTGGCGGCAAACAGCGCGGACAAGTTTTAGGAGCTGGGCGCTTTACGGTTTTGGCTCCGACTGTGGGACCATCCGGCACCCCATACATCAACTACCACCGTGACGAGCCAGTTTTCATTGAGTCGCTGGAAGACTTGGGTATTTACCCAGTTAGGCAGCGAGATCAAACGGTTAGCGATCGCACCATTAACCGTACTGCTTATGTGCCTGGTGCCCTCCGTCTGGGAGAGTTAGGCAACCAGTTTTCTAAAGACTTGCTGCAAGGAAAGCTAGAGGGCGACGATCGCTCAGCAGCACTAACCAGAGCAGCACAAGAATGGTACGGCTGGGAGAACTTCTGCCGACGCTATCAGCTTGCGTATAGTGGCACCACAGAAGACTTAGCAGCCGTCGCATGGCAGCGCATCGACAACGGGCAGGATGATGGCAAATGGGAGCGCATTCTGAAGACAATCAGCCCGACTGAATGCCACAGCAGTAGCGAACACGCGGGCGGCAATGAAGAAGGTAACTGGCTACGGATACTGAAGCTCGATCGCAACGTATTTGAGCAGCATTGCCCCGATGCAGTCAAGCAGTCGCTTAAGGAAGCGAAAGAAGCCAGAGCACAGGCAGCAAAAGTTGAGGCAGAAACGGATAAACCCGCTGATGTGCCTAGCGAAAAGACAGCCGACAATACGATCGCAGGCAGAGCCAATCGTTTAAAGCTGGAACTACAGCGATACCTGCAAGAACCTGACCCGATCATGCGTTTGATCATGCGTAGCGAAGTTTGCGCGGTACATCGCATCACTAAGCAGGATTTCACTGAGCAAATTATCAAACTGGAAGCCGATAACCACCCAGTCAAGCAAAGCCGCTACTCAGGTCTAGACTTTTTCAGCAAAGGCAGTGAAGCTCTCAACTTCCTAATCTCACGCTTTTTGCCTGCTGGTGAGTCCATTCTTTTATCTGCCCCTGCTGGTGCTGGTAAGACAAATTTACTAGCAGACATGATTCACGCTGCTTTAAGCAAAGGCACATTTTTAGAAGAGCAAGCCGCTAAAGAGTGCAAGGTACTGTTTATCAGTTGTGATGAGTCGGAGCATTCCACCATGCGACGCTTAAAGCTACGTGGTGTAGATATGCTCAAACTTGAAAACTTTAAGGTGTGGACTGATCTTGACATTACAAACCTCTCGGACCTGGAAGAAGAACTAGAAGACTGGCGACCGGATGTAGTCTTTATCGACTCAGTAACCACTATTTGCATGAATGTCGGTGTCTCTGAGAAAGACCCTGAGTTTGCACGCTATCTCTACAAGCTTAAAGGGTTGTTGAGCCGTTACGGGGCATCTGGGGTGCTCACACACCACGCGAACAAGGACCCACTAGCTAGAGGCATTAACAAAATCTCTGGCTCTGCTCGTATACCTGCTGCTTTCTGGGGTTGCTACACGCTCGATCGCGTTGATCAACAAAACCCCGCTAACCCTTTCCGTTTATTGGAACTGGTCAAAGGTCGTGAAGTGCAGGAGTTCAAGGTCAAGATCACCATCAATCAGCGGCAAGAGTGGGGAACGCTTGGCATCTACACATTGCTTGATGAAGATGGCTCTGAAAGTTCCTTTAAGACAAAGGCTCGATCGGTTCTTAAAGTGCTAGCTGCGATCGCACCAAAAGGCATGGAGTTTTCTGAAATCAACGATCGCTTAAACATGGGTAAAGAACTCTATAGGGTTCTTGATCGGATGGAAGAATCTAGACAAATTACACGGCGGCGATCGTCTACTGACAAACGAAGGTGGGTTTATGCGCTGCCTGAAGGTGTGACAGTTAGTGGTTTAGATGATGAAGGGGACACCCCCCCTAGTGATCTAATGAGAACATCTTCTAAAAACGCTGAAACCTATACAGAGCAAGGAGAAATTTATTCACAAAACTATTCGCAAACTATTCTCACTGCGAATAACGAAGAACAGTGGGAAGAAGCTTGGGAAGAATCTGCGAATAATTTTTCTTCATACACAGAGCCATTTTCAGCTGATTCAGAAACATCTTCTCAGGAAGTGACGGGGGGGGAGGGGTCAGAAGATAAAGCAACTCAGCCAAATGTGACAGTTAGCACTCAAACATTGCCTAAAGCAGCCAAGCCACAAGGTAAGACAATCCCTGCTCAAGAAGTGGTTTCAATAGGTCGGTTTAAGGTTGGCGATCGCGTTGCTTTGGTCAATCCCGACTCTGCTACAGCATGGGTAAACAGCAAGGGTGCTCAAATCACACGGCTTTATAGCTCCGTCAAAGCACGCCTAGAGATGGTTAATACCGAGATTAATCTGAGTGATTTGTTGCTATGGGATGAGTACGAAGCTATGCAGGAAGGAGGTTGGGCTTAATGCTGACCCACCAACACTCCTTACTGTTTGCAGACGTGCCGCTTAACAGTGGCATCATCTACAGTCGTACAGCCAGCACCAGACAGATAGCTAAGTTCATTGATGTTTGGTCAGATGCTACAGCGGTAGCCGTAGACATTGAAACCTATGGCGAAGGCGAGATGGATGGGTTAGACCCCTGGAAAGGGCTAATCCGTACCATTCAGGTTGGTTTACGTGATGGCTCTTGCCTGATTGCTGATTTAGGCGGTTGGGAAGACGATCGCGCTACTCTCATCAGTCGTCTAGAGTCACTTGGTTTCTTTGCTCAACTCAAAGCCAGCGTTGAATCTAAAGACCAGTGGACTGTAGGGCACAACCTGAACTTTGATCTTCAGTGGCTGATCAAGCTCTACGGCTTCAAACCTTGGAAGTGTGCCGATACCATGCTGTTGTCTCAGATTTACTGGGCAGGCATTGAGCAGTACCGCCATAGCTTGAAAGCAGTCTGTGAGCGGCTGGGGTTTGAGATTGATCAGTCACAGCAGCGATCGGACTGGGGCTGGGCGCTAACCAACGAACAGCTAAATTATGCAGCCTACGACACCACCGTGTTGTTTAAGGTGTGGCAGAAGCTGGGGCTAATGTGTACAGAGCAAGGGTTATCTAACACTTGCCTTGCAGAGTTTGGGGCGTTGCCAGCGTTTGCTGAGATGAGCGTGTACGGCTTCCCCGCCGATCGCACCGCACTTGAAAATATTACGCAGCAATACCAGTCAGCAGCGGACGAAATAGCTAAGCCATTCAATGCCACGTTCCCCGGTCTGTCAGTGGATGACAACGCCAAACTGCCACCAGCAATTCGTGAAAAGCTCAGTATCAACGTCGATAAGACTGATAAGGAAGCGCTGAACCCACATCGATCGCACCCTGTTATTTCATCACTACTGGCTACCCGGTCGATCGGTGCCTACCTGGATTATTTAGCGAACTGCAAACTCGCTTACCGAGACGGAGCCATCAGGGGTGGCTACCGCCAATGCGCTCCACAAGGGCGAGGTAGGAGTACGTCAGGCAAGTCTAACGGAGTGCCATCGGTTAACCTCCAGAACCCCCCTAATCCATCAAAAGCCTGTCCTGAAGTAGCAGTCTTGCATTTGCCACCGGTGCGATCGCTCTTTCGTCCGCCTGCTGGTTACAAACTTCTGGTAGTAGATTACTCGGCTGCCCATGCCCGGATTGCGGCTGAAACGACAGGCGATAAGTTGTTCCAAGCGAGCTATATCGATGATGTGGATGTTCATGCGATCGTCGCTGCCAAGCTTTCTACCCTAGCAGACCGCAACTGGACCCGTGAGCAAATCAGCGCGATCCGCAAGCAAAAGGACGCTGAAGGGAAATTAGCTACCACACTACGGAACATTGCTAAAAACGTGTTCTATGGTTGGCTGAATGGGGCTGGTGCTAAGAAAACTGCTGCCACTGTTGAGATTGGTGGTTTCCGTTGCACGGTTGAGTTTGCCCAGAGCATCATTGACTTGCTGCAAGCTAGCTTTTCAGGAGTCAAGCAGTATCACGATCGCGTTAAGCGTTCCATCCGTACAGACAAAGTGTGGTTTGAAGGGTGCAAACTTCCCTACACATGGGCTGTAGGGCTATCCGGTCGGCGTGTGTTCCTGCCCATTTGGGAGGCTAAAGAGGGTGGCTACGGTGGTGCTAAACCGACTGATGCCGTGATGGTTGCTTGGATGACAGTTGAGGCTGACAGCATCAAAACTGCGATGCACCAAATCCGGTTAGCGGCTGAGGTTAACCCTGAATGGGGCTTGAGGCTTTGCAACATTAACCACGATGAATTGAATTGCCTTTGCAAGGAAGAACACGCAGAAGCAGCAGGCTATGCCGTTTGGCTGGCAATGCAGTCTGCACTTGCCTATTTTGTTCGCAGCATTCCCGCTTACGAAAATCCGTACAGCGCTGAGAGCGTTGTCTGTAGTGATTGGTCAGAGAAGTAATTGGAGGCTTTATGGAACCACTAGAACAGCTTTTAAGTGATTGGCTTGACGAGACATTTGCAGATGAGCCGGAAACCGCTGACGGTATTCGTTCACACATGCACTGCTGCGGCGATGAGCATTGCAAAAATCAGCCAGTGCATTTTGACAATGACGGTGATGGCTACTGTCTGACGCATTGGGATTATAGGCAGGAGGATTTAGCAGCGTGATTACACAATTTTCCATCCCTTTACCACCGACACTGAACGAACAGATCAACCAGGCGCGATCGCACTGGACAAAAAGCGCCCGCACGAAAGATCAATGGTCCGCTGCTGTAGCCAGGGCTGCCAGTGGTTCCCATCAGTTCTCTGCTGACGTGTGGATCACCCTTGATTTTGTCTTACAGCGCTATACATCACGCGATTGGGATAACACGGTGGCATCAGCCAAGTTCATCCTCGACGGGCTGAAAGATGCAGGCACGATCGCTGATGACAGCTTCTCAGTGGTGCAGGCTGTGACACCGTTCTTTCGCCCTGCTGTGAAGGTGGGTAGAAAGCTTGAGGAGGAGTGCGTAACGGTCACGGTAAGCGATCGCCCCTTGCGTGAAATCATTCGGTTCCCTGTCGTGGTTGGCGCTGCAATACCTCAAACTATTCGCGCTAATTCCAACATTGGAGGTGCCGCATGACGATCGCACTCCTCATCCTCCTCGCACTCCCCACCGTCGCTTTTTGCCAAGCCGCGATCGGCTATTGGCAGACGACCAACAAACTCAAGGCGATTTCAGACATTGAGGCAGACCGTAGACAACTGGAAGCGCTTTATCAGAAATCACCTGGCATCGAAAAGTAAAAAGGCGATCGCGTCTTTCAACCCAACCGCCAAACCCAAAAATTATGACCACCACCATGAATGATACTTGTTCCGTTCAATTGCCCGCTGATTTATTGGCACGGCTGCGTACTCGCAAAAAAATAAAAGGCTACAGCTACACAGCAATTGATCGTGACGCTGCTAGGTTTTTTGGCATCAAGCCAAACAGTATCTGCGGCACGACTTGGTGGAATGAAACTATTGATGCATTAGATCTGCTTGAACCAAATTGGCGTGGTTTTCCAGCCCCTGAAACAAATATGGCAATGACTAAAGTTTTGGTCGATCGTAGTGCGAGGGACGCATCATGAACACACAATCAACCCCACAAGAGCGAGTTTTAGAGGCGATCGCTCAAGCCAAGCAAACAGCGATCGCTAGCGGTACTTACAAAATCCGCCAGTATCAAGTTTGTAAGTTAGCTGGTGTGAGTGATAAATACTTTTGCTATGGCACAGCCCCATCTGTTGCTGCCAGAGAAGCGTATGAAAAGCCGTGCAGGAGCTGCAAAAATTCACGGCTAAGCATCACAAGGTTGTCATGCAGACGATCGCCAATGCTCAAGCAAAGGCGCTTGCCACCAAAACGCCCATGCCCGATCGTAAGTCAATCTTGCGAGAGGCTTGTGTCCATAACAGTTATTTCAACAAAGAAACTGCTGATGCTCAAGAGGCTCTTGCTGCCTATGAAGCCGCGATCGCTCAGGTTGGTAGTGCACCTAGACCATCCAAAGCAGAGCAACAATTAGCCGCGCCGATACAGGCAACTTTGCCCCAGCCACCAAGCAAGAAACAGCAGTTATTAGGGCATCTCAAGTGGCAATCAATCCACCTTTCACGATTGCCAAAATTATTGGCTGTGACACCAGCAAAAGCAGAAGCGATCGCACAGCAATTGCTTAACGATGGGTTGGTAGAGATTAAGCGCTACCCGGAAAAGATTGACCCCAAAAGAGAGTTCAATCGATTGGTTTTGAAACAGCAACAGGAGAAGGAAGCAGCATGACTCAACAACTTTTAGCAATTAAGGAACGACCGATTTTATTTTCTGGAGCAATGGTAAGAGCCATTTTGGAGGGACGGAAGACGCAGACGAGACGGGTGATTAAGCCTCGGCCCCGCATTTCATCGATTGGGAATTTTGACGGTTTTACATTTGACCAAGACGTTCAGTGTTGGATGGAGTTCTACTACAGCGACGGGCACCGAGTTAAGTCTAGTTTTCGATCTGATCTGAAATGCCCATACGGGCAGACATGCGATCGGCTTTGGTGCCGTGAGACTTGGCGATCAGCCTTGTCTGAAACGCACGAGTGCTTTGCCTATCGTGCAGACATGAAATATCGCTGTGGTAAATCAGTCCCAGAACCTGATTGCAATACAGCAGGATGGAAGCCGTCAATCTTCATGCCGCGTTCTGTTTGTCGACTCGTCCTCGAAGTGACAGATATTCGCGTGCAACGACTCAAAGATATCAGTGAATCAGACGCGATTGCTGAAGGTGTTGAGCGAGACGGCGACGGTTGGAAGTGCTACGGCAATTGTGCAGACCACGCTACAGGGCATGACAAACGCACCAGTGCTACTGCTTCATTTATGTCGCTTTGGGATTCTATCAACGCTGAAAAGCATCCGTGGGATTCTAATCCTTTCGTCTGGATTGTTTCATTCAGACGGCTAGAGGAAGCGGTATGAACCAACTATCAGAATGCCCCTTTGAGTTGCGCGATCGCTACCTCTGGGCAAAACTCATCTACCAACTTAAGTGCGAATTAGCACAGTCAAGAAAAATTACAACAGGAGCGATCTCGCATGAAATTGTCAGAACTAATGACGAAATTACAAGAAGTACACAGCGAACATGGCGATCTAGAAATAGTCTACCCATGTTCACCAAACCCTGATTACTCTGATGTCACCACACCGCAATCAAGGGGTTTGGAGGAGTTCTATCTCGGTTTTACTGACCAAGAAAAAACACGGTTAACCAATCGTCCCTTGACACCGTTTTCAGACAAACTTGTATTTGTCATTGAATAAAGCTATACCCCATGACCCAAACCACATCAATTACTAACGAAGTCCTTAACTTTAGGCATCTCAGTCGATCGCTTAACCCTGTCATTCTTTTGCATCTAACGACAGAAGGTAGAGAAGCAAATATCAAAGAAGCCCATGCTCTTTTGTCTAGCGAATCATTTCAGCCATCAAGCAAAAATGTCATTGTCAAAATGCTAGAAGCATTGCTTGGAGACTCAGAACTTAAAGAGGACGATCGATGCTTTGATTGTGCAGGCGATCGACGCTTGGAATACGCCTCAAAACAATCCACAGTAGGGAAAGCTAAACATGCCTCTAGTTGACTATCAAATCCATTCTCTTTGCCTGCAAGGAATGATCGATCCATTTGACGAGACTCTGTTAAATCCTGCTTCATTAGATGTGCGAGTAGGTAACACGATCGTTGTTGAGAATATGAATGGTATGGAGCCGCGATCGCTCGTTAGTGAGTACGCAATATCTCCTGGTGAATTTCTTCTGATCAGCACACTTGAAACATTTAACATCCCAGAAACAATTTGCGGCGAGTTTCGTTTAAAGTCGTCTCGCGCTAGAGAAGGGTTTGATCAAGCATTAGCCGTTTGGCTTGATAACGGTTGGAATGGTAGCAAATTGACTTTGGAGATTAAGAATAATCGACGGTTTTGCCCGTTGATTATTTATCCCGGCTTCAAGATTGGGCAGGTCTTTTTTCATGCCACAGAACGACCATTGAGAAGCTACAAAATCACTGGACGTTACAACAAGGACGCTGTTGCTCAAGTATCAAAAGGGTAATCATGGATAAATTCTGCCTGCTCATGCTGGGCACTTGGACACTTACAGGCGTGATTTTGGCTGCCCACCTCTGGCGTGATGTCTATGCACCTAAACGAATCCTTGCTAAAGCATTCCCGTTGCACCTACCAGACCAAGCACTGGAGGAAGGAGAGATCGACGGCTCGCCGGACGCATTGAGCGAAAACTACTGGCAAACCATAGTCGATCGCGCTACTGAACCCAAAAGGGAAAGCCCGATCGCGCCTGCCAGTGACGAAGAGAAGCAATGGATGGAGGCTGGTTACCACTGCTGCTTGATGGATTTAGAGACTGGCGAAAATCGCAGCACCATCAAGGAATTGATCAGTGAAGCGATCGCGCTTAAGGCAGGGAAGCAAACACGGGAAGAGGCGATCGCGCAGGCGAGTGAAGGCTTCGCCGCTTGGTTGGAGGAGCGAGGGCAGAAGCTTGGGGCACATGCATTGACTAACGCAGCGAGAGTGTGGCGTGATGAAAACCTTGCAGGGGAACGGTCATGACTCTAAACGCTTTTCTGAAGGTGGTTCAGAGACTGAGCAATAGTTGTTTTGTGCGCCACTGGCTCCATTGGAACTACCCTGCCAATCCGCCTGTAATGGCGATCGCTGTGATTCCCTACGGGTCATTAGATCGACTTGATCAAGAGTTATCAAATCTCGGTTTCAAACGACAAGCGCATAAGCTTTGGGGTCTTTGGATAGTTGAACGCACTAGCACAGAAGAAGACGAATCAAATGTCATTTGAACAACTGATGGCGGCATACGAGTTAGAGGCATGGCAGGAGGCACTACCGCGCGATCTCTACTCCATTCTCAGCGACACCACCACAGCTTTGCTTAACGATTCATTGGGACTAGGGCAACGGGATGCATTGATGGCGGCAAGGGAGGCAGCGATCGAGCAACTCCGCGAGACAGGTAAGCACACGACAACTACAAAGGGATAAGGCAGATGACCGCTAAACAAGTAAACTGGGGAACAATTAAATCTAAAATGCTTGACTGGGACGAAAAGCAGCAAGCTAAAGAGCAGGCGATTGCTAAACTTGAAATCCTAGCAATCCAGGGCAACGTTTCGCAAGAGCAGATTACGGAAGTGCTAGAACTGTTGAAAAGCAATGCTGCCTAAGCCATCTGCTAGATCTACATACAAAATACGATCACGGCTTTTGACGACGCGATCGATCAGTTGGGTGAAAACAAACCGTTTTTCTAAATCGTCTAGGCTGACCCAAAACGCAGGATCGGAGCCTACAGCGATCAATGCCTCTCGTTTGCTATGCAGGCTAACCACTGACTGCCGTTGCAGATGTTCTAAACTTTGGATGCGTTGCTTAAGCGCCTGCCGGGAATCTTCAAAATCAGGGTCATCGCCAAGTTTTTCAAGTTTCAATTTGAGGGCGATCGCTTCTGGGTTGTCTTCTTGAACCGTTGCTTCAGCCAAGCCTGCAACATATTCAGCTTGAGTCACGATTGCCCAAATTGCCGCTTGCTCACATGCCGATGCTTTTACGCCATGCCTCAGTTTGCAGCGCTCCTCAACGTGAGGATTGTCATAAGCGTTGATGCAGTAAAACCATTGCCGGCGACGCATACAGCTTGAGCCACATTCGCAAAACACTAAGCCACTCATCACTGATGTAGTAGCCTGAACAGGCAGCATTTTACGGGACTTTGCAGACAACAAGCGATCGATCTGCATTGCTGTCTGCTGATCTATTAAGGCTTCGTGTGGGTCGTCATAGCAAATCAACCGCTCACGTCCTCTGTTCCCAAAGTAGGCAGTATAGCCACGCAGGACGGGATTTTGTAGCCAGCCGACTAATTTGTCGCGATCGCGCGGAAAATCTTCAGCCCATTTACTGCCAGGTTTACGAAGACCATACTTTGCGCACAGTTTTTGCACTGTACCGCGTTGAGTGCCAACCGCTAGAAAGGTCTGAACAACTTCTAGGGCAACCTCATCAATCTTGCCACCCTGCCAGTACTCGCCACGGTTGATAATGTAGCGTCCTTTTTCAACTGCCATACCGAATGGTGGGTTGACGGCTTTGTTGAGTCTGCGTGTACGCTCCCATCCCCTCAGGGCGGCATACTGATTCTTTTCTTTGACATAAGCAGCCGCGATCGCGTCCATCCGACTGCGGTATATCCCCTCTGGCGAATTAAAGTCAACCGCTCCACCTGACAGTGCGATTAGTTTGGCTCCATATCGCCTGAAATCTTTGATCGCCTCTTCCCAGCCAATCGGTGATCGGGTGAAGCGGTCAAAGCAGGGGACAATTACTTGCTTTGTAATGCCATCCCTCACTCTTTGCAGCACTTGATTGTAAGCAGCGCGGCTTTCAGAACTGCCTGATTCAATATCAGAGAAGATACGATCGTCCGGTACTCCATAACGCGCCAAATCTTCACGGTAGCGATCGAGCCCGCTGCCGTAGGTCGCTTGTTTTTGGGTGCTGACGCGGCAATAGCCGTCTGTATACTCAAGTTGGAGCATTCCAGCAAGATACCACAAAAGTGGTTTGGGTTTAGCGCCTACATGGGTGATCGTGGCGCATAACCATCCTTCTGGCAATGTTGAACCTAGCAACGAAGACATTAGCCTCACACGCCAATTGCTTTCGGGTGCCGACTTTTTGGGCATTCCCTTACTTGACCATCTCATCCTGGGCAATGGTGATTTTCTGAGCCTGCGCCAGACGAGCAATTTATGGAGCGAGTGCCCTCAAGAGGATTAGTGCGTTTCCGTCGGTAACTGGACATCAAATTCTTTGTATGTGAGAATTAAACAATTCAGCTATAGTCAATAAGCCTGAATCAACTATGCTGGTAGACATTCAGAAGTTAAATCTTGGTTCTGATTCCGCAGAAAGAGATATCACAGTCGGTTTATCAGAATATTTCTATCAGAACTCGACGTATCAAAAATTTCTGAACAGCAAAAAGACGATTTTGGTTGGCAATCGAGGGACTGGCAAGAGTGCAATCTTTAAATATATTGCTTCGACAGAAGCGAAGAAAGGACATTTAGTTTTAGAGCTATCGCCAGAAGAATATTCTTACGAATTACTGTCGGAATACTTGAAGCGTGAGAATGAAGGTTCTTGGGGTAAACAGAGTTCCTATTCAGTAGCATGGCAATATCTTCTCTATAATCTCATTTTCAATAAAATCGTCGAGAATAAGCGCGGCTTACTATTGGGACCTCAACGCGATATTTACAATTACGTCAATGCTGACTCCAGCATGAAAGGGCTGAGTCCGATCGGCGTTCTGGTTAGTTACCTGAAAAAACTAGAGACCGTTAAATTAGATGCCCACGAAAGCGCTGCAAAGTCAAGAAATCTTCAAGCGCTCTACAGTTTAGAAGAAATCAAAAGTCTAACTCCTAGCTTGAAGAAAGTTTTAGAAAAATCAAGAATGAAGGTCTTAATTGATGAGCTAGACAAGGGGTGGGACGATTCGGAAGATGCTAAATATTTTATTGCAGGGCTATTTCAAGCCACTCAAAAAATCAACCTGATTAGCCCTGGACTTCGAGTCTATGTTTCCATTCGCCAGGAACTCTTTGATAATATTCCTCAAATCTACGATGACGCTCAAAAAATTAGAGAAGATGTTGAGGTCATTCGTTGGGGTAAAAATGAGTTACTTGAACTCATTGGTTTAAGAATTGCCCATTCGTTTCCCGAAACGTCTAGATTAGATACGTTAAACCGTTGGAAATCAGTTTTTACCTCTAAGTTAGATTCTAAGTTTGAGGACTCTACGGACTATATCATCGGCAGAACGCAACTACGTCCTAGAGAGCTACTGCAATTTTGCAAACTGTGCGGAGAATATTATTCGGGCACCAAAAAGATCGATGAGTTTGCTATTATGGCAGCCGAGGAAATTTACTCTGAGCAAAAAACGAAGGATTTAGCTTCAGAATACAGATTTCAATACCCTCATTTGTTAGACGTGTTTGAGGTGTTTAGAGGAAAGAGCTGCTGCTTTGAAAAAAACGATCTGGATTATTTACTGCTCTCCATGGTTTGTGGTGAAGTGCATGTCGATCGCGCCACAGACTGGGTTGCCGAAATGGATTACCTGGAACTGAAGAAAGTGCTCTGGCAGATTGGCTTCTTGAAAGTTTGGATACCAGAAGCGGGGAATGATGCAACCAAAAAAGGGACGTATCTGGGACACTACGAGCTACCAACGGTCAATCTAGAGAATATCAAGAAGTTTCGAGTTCATCCTGCCTTTGACATTTTTTTGAGCTTAAAAGATTGAGTGCTAAGCTGATGCATTCATTGATCGGTTCTAAGGTAAAGGATGACTGACCGTAACGGACGGATGAAAGGGAAACCCTCTCAGCTCACACGTCAACTGGAACGAACTGTCCAGTCCATTCCCACCTGGCTGGCGATCATGGTAGCTGTTGTTTTCCTGGCAGCATTAGCGCTGTGGGCTGAGGATGACATCCAAATCCGTTCGTTTCAAGACCTGATCGCTCGCGAAACCATTAAAGCCATTTTCGCTCAGACGCAATCGATTGCAGTGGTTGTCGCGATCATTCTTTATTTGAAAGAAGCGCCCGATCGTAGAGCCCAAAAGCATTATGAAGCGTGGCGTGTCATTGACAACGCCGCAGCAGCAAATGTCTCCACCAGCTATGCTCGCCGGATCGCCCTTCAAGATCTTCATAAAGACAGCGTTTCGTTACGCGGGTTAGATGCCTCTGGTGCCAATTTAGCCAGGATTGGTTTGCCTAAGGCTGATTTGCAGGAGGCTAATCTCGAAAGGTCCAACCTACAAGATGCTGACTTGCAAGCTGCCAACCTATCAGGGGCAAACTTATGCGGAGCGAACCTCCAACAAGCGAATTTGCGTGGAGCGAACCTCCACGCAGCCAATCTGCAAGAGGCAAATTTGCGCGACGCTGACCTGTCGGGAGCCAATCTGCGAGAGACCAATTTACAGAAGGCAAATCTCCGGGGAGCCGAACTATGGCGAGCCGAACTGTGGGACGCTGATTTGCAGGATGCCGACCTTCGGTGGGCTGAGTTTCAAGGGGTTGAGTTGAACGGAGCTAAGCTCTGTCGCACAACCATGCCAGACGGCACAGAGTTGAGTCAAGATTGATGCTCACCGTGCCAAGGAAAAACAGTACTCATTCTGCCAAAAGCTGGCTGTAATCTGCTAGAATCTCTACTCTGCCTTGTTCAACAGAACACAGATCGCAGTACAATTTCTAAGCTCTCGGGCGATTAGCACAGTGGTAGCGCACTTCCTTCACACGGAAGGGGTCACTGGTTCGAATCCAGTATCGCCCATTCCGATTTCAGCCAATATTCCACCTTTTGTCGGACGCTGATTTGAACCATACTATGGTTGTCTTAAATCGACGAAACTAAAGAGTTTCAGAAGGGGCATTCAACTTTAGGTATCAAACGGGTGTCAGGCTTTTCCTATATCACGGGCTTTTAAAGCTAGCTCAGCAGAGTGAAGGAAATTTACTAGCAGGCAACTATGGCGAAACGCAAGCGAAATATTGACTAAGCAAAAACAAGGCTGGTGAACTATTAGCAGTTGCTCAGTTCACATTGTTTTGATTAGTGATGGGGGATGAGTAAAGACTCAAAGCAGAAAAGTATCGCTTAGAAAGCTTGAAAAAGCCGCGATCGGACGGAAGAATGCTACCAAATCTCCAAAATATGCAGGAAGCGAATGCTGTTCAAGAGGTAGTGTGAGCGATACCAAATAATTTATTTTTCAACGCTTGAGACAATGAGCCAACCTTTTTACGGCAAAACTCCAATAGGTGAGAGATGGCAACAAACAGAACCGCTTTTACCAAATGACTTGAAGATTAAGATCTTTAAGTTTCTTGACGGCGAAGAGTGTCTCGCAACCTTTGAACAATGGGTGTACGCAACCAATGATCTGGAAAATGGTTTGACCAACGACGATTATCTAAAACTAATCTCATTAGACTTTTCAAAGCGAAGCAGCAAGTACGAAACCGATGAAATTCTGAAGCGATACATTGACGCTGGTGAGTATGAGACATGGAAGCTCAGGAAACTTCTAATGGCTGTGTTAGAACACGATCAAAACCTACCGATCGCCCTATCTCAGCTCTATGAGCTGTATTGTGATGGATACTATTTTTTAGATACTCTTGGTCTGGGATATGGTCTTCACATAAGAGTTCCTCCAACTAATTATTCTTCAGATGATTGGCAGGGATTAAGTCACGAAGAACAGCATCAACTATTAGGTTCTCTTCTTCCACAGGTAATTTCTGAAGCTCAAACGGTCTTGGCTTGGCTTGATGAAGGCACAATAGTGATTACGAATAAACAAGGCGAATCAGGGGCTTACCTGTACTTTGATCGGCGATCAAGCGCGGATCAGAAACTACCTCCTTGTTAACGTCTGTAAGTATAAGATGCATGACAGCCAATGGTTTTAGTTGAAGGTGTGACGATCGCTCATCAAACCGCTAATGGCAGCTTATTTTGTGGCGATTCGTTGCAATGGTTAGCGACAGTGGACGATGGCTCAGTTGATCTCGTACTTGCCGATCCGCCTTACAACCTGAAAAAAGCAGACTGGGATACCTTTGCATCACAAGACAACTATATTGACTGGTCGCTGCAATGGATTCAACAGGCAGCCAGGATTCTCAAACCGTCTGGCTGTCTCTACATCATGGGCTTTTCTGAAGTTCTGGCAGACCTGAAACGCCCCTCTCTGCGTTATTTTCAGGCTTGTCGCTGGCTGGTGTGGCACTACAAAAACAAAGCGAACCTGGGCAACGATTGGGGACGTTCTCACGAGAGTATTCTGCTGTTGCGAAAGAGTGTCAGCGCCAAGATCAACATCGACAGCATTCGGATTCCTTACGGTAAGCACACGCTGAAGTATCCTGTGCACCCACAGGCGACGACGAGTCAGTACGGCAACGGCAAACCGCGCGACCAATGGACACCCCATCCGATGGGCGCAAAGCCAAAGGACGTAATCGAAATTCCAACAATCTGTAACGGGATGGCTGAGAAGACAAAGCATCCAACGCAAAAGCCGGAGGAACTGATTCGTCGGTTAGTTTTTGCTGCGTCCGATCGTGGCGACACTGTCCTTGATCCCTTCTCTGGCTCTGGGACAGTCCTGGTTGTAGCAGAGCAATCGGGTAGAAAGTGGCTGGGCTGCGACAGCAATCCTGAATACAATGCTTGGGCGATCGCTCGTTTGCAGACAACCCCTCATCTCACCGATGCAGAATGGGTAGAACGCGATCGCCAAAACGCTGCACGTCGTCAGAGCATTCGTTAGAAAGAGAGGTCGTCACGTAAAAGTAATGATGCGACTTGACTCCATCCTGCTCTTCCAGCAGACGCAAGGCTAATGAGCTTTGCGTAGGAAGGGCGATCGAGAGAAATCAACGCGGTAAGAAGAAGGCGAAGCGGTAAGATCGGTTGTATGAAAATATTTCCGCGCCAAGGCGATCGCCTTTACCAACCTATCTTTTGCCTAGCAATGCTGCTGGTGAGCAGTAGCGCTGGCTGTGGCATCGTTCGCCCTGAATTGGGCAGTGCTCCTACCCCCTCGGAATCGGTGTCGCCTCTACAAAGCAGCCCTGCAACAGCACCTCTGGCACCACCCAAATTGACGAGCCTGGATTATGTCGCTCAGATTGTGCAGAGAGTCGGACCTGCCGTAGTGCGGATTGATTCGACTCGTACCGTCGGGCAGTCGTTTGGCGACCCTGGTTTTGAGCGGTTTTTTGGTCGGCAGGAGCCGCAGACGCAGCGAGTCCAACGAGGGACAGGCTCTGGCTTTATTACCACCGCTGATGGGCGTGTGTTGACAAATGCTCACGTGGTGCAGGGTACCGACAGCGTGACGGTAGTGCTGAAAGATGGGCGACGGTTCAAAGGGACAGTTGTAGGAACTGACCCAACGACGGATGTTGCGGTGGTGAAAATTAACGCTCAAAACCTACCGATCGCAAAATTGGGCAATTCAGATAATCTCTTGCCGGGGCAAGCCGCGATCGCCATTGGTAATCCCCTCGGTCTTAGCTTTACAGTGACGCAAGGTATTATCAGCGCGACGGGGCGATCGGCTGCCGATGTGGGTGTGTCCGCTGAGCGGGTAGATTTTATTCAAACTGATGCGGCGATCAATCCAGGGAACTCTGGTGGACCGTTGATTAATGCCGAAGGAGAAGTGATCGGTATCAACTCTGCCATCATCCAGGGAGCGGCTGGGCTGGGGTTTGCCATTCCGATCGCGACTGCCTCACGGGTGGCTGAGCAGATTGTCACGACTGGCAAGGCAGAACACCCCTACCTGGGTGTCAAGATGGCGGAATTGACCCCCGAAATCCGCAACGAAATTAATCAGAGCAATGCGGGTTTCAAAATTAATCAGGATCAGGGTGTGTTAATTATTGCTGTCCAGTCCAATTCTCCGGCAGCACGGGGAGGCATACGATCGGGCGATATTCTTGCTAGCATCAACGGCACCGCCATTCAAACGGCACAGCAAGTGCAGCAGCAGATGGAGGCAGCGGCGATTGGCAAGCCACTTCAGATCATCGTCGATCGCAACGGGCAGAAGCAGACCCTGACCGTGAAGCCAGAACCTTTGCCTGTGAGGGAGTCTAGTCAGGGCAATTAGCGGTCAGCTATCAGCCATCAGCGGTTAGCCCAGCCTGCGAGCAACCGGGTTCCTCGGCGCAGCCTGGAAGCGCAGTGGCAGATGCTCTTGAAGAAACCCGGTTTCTGTGTCAAGTTCTGCCTCCCGACTTTTGGATACTCACCTCACTGTTGGTCTCTTTTCAAGCATTTTCTACCAATTCAACGTCATGCAGTCTGAAGTTTTGCCGGGTCGTAGTTTCCCATTGGGTGCAACAGCCTACCCCGATGGCGTTAATTTTGCCATCTTTTCTAAAAGTGGTAAGGCATTAGAGTTGCTTTTGTTTGATCAAGCCGACGATCCCAAGCCTGCACGTGTCATTACGCTGCATCCTAAACAAAATAAGACGTTCTACTACTGGCACGTCTTCGTTCCGGGCATCGGTGCAGGGCAAGTCTATGCCTACCGAGTGGATGGTCCGTTTGCACCAGAACAAGGGCATCGGTTTGATTGCAACAAAGTCTTGCTCGATCCGTATGCGAAAGCCGTTGTAGGGTGGGCACATTACAGCCGTGAAGCGGCAATGCATCCTGGTGATAATTGTGCTCAGGCGCTACGAGGCGTGGTGGTTGATACGAGCGCTTACGATTGGGAAGGCGATTTACCGTTGAGTATTCCCCATGCCGATAGCGTCATTTATGAGATGCATGTGGGCGGCTTCACGCGCAATCCTAATTCCGGTGTGTCGCCAGAGAAGCGAGGCACTTACGCAGGGCTGATCGAGAAGATTCCGTATCTAAAGCAACTGGGCGTGACAGCGGTAGAGTTGCTGCCCGTCCACCAGTTTGATGAACAAGATGTGCAGCCTGGGTTGACGAACTATTGGGGCTACAGCACGATCGCCTTTTTTGCGCCACACACGGGCTACAGTTCGCGGCGTGACCCACTCGGTCCTGTAGACGAATTTCGTGACATGGTGAAGGCACTGCACCAGGCAGGCATTGAAGTCATTCTTGACGTGGTGTTTAACCACACAGCAGAGGGCAATGAAGATGGTCCCACACTCTCTTTCAAAGGCTTGGAAAATGCGGCGTATTACATTCTGGAGCCAGACCAGGAGTTTTACAGTAACTACAGCGGCTGCGGCAACACGCTGAAGGCAAACCATGACATTGTGGGGCGCATGATTCTGGAAAGTCTGCTCTATTGGGTGGCAGATATGCATATTGATGGGTTCCGCTTTGATTTAGCGTCCGTGCTGTCGCGTAGCCGTTCCGGGCAACCCTTGGAAGATCCGCCGATTCTCTGGACGATCGAGTCTCATCCGATTCTGGCAGGCACCAAGATTATTGCCGAAGCCTGGGATGCCGCAGGGCTTTATCAGGTTGGTTCTTTCATTGGCGATCGCTTTGCCGAATGGAACGGACCGTTTCGTGATGATGTTCGCCGCTTCATCAAAGGCGACAGCAATACCGTGGCAACGCTGGCAAATCGCTTACTTGGCAGCCCCGATATTTATCCTCAGCTCGATCGAGAGCCGAGTCGCAGCATCAACTTTGTCACCTGCCACGATGGCTTCACGTTGAATGACCTGATGTCTTACAACGAAAAGCACAACGAAGCGAACAAAGAAGATAGCCGTGATGGCTCTAACGACAACCATAGCTGGAACTGTGGCGTAGAGGGACCCACGATTGACCCTGCGATCGATGCAATGCGCCAAAAGCAAATCAGGAATTGCCTCACGATTCTCTTTTTTGCCCAGGGTACACCCATGCTTTCGATGGGCGACGAGGTGCGGCGATCGCAGCTAGGCAACAACAACGGCTACTGTCAAGACAATGAACTGAGTTGGTTTGACTGGAGCAGTCTGCAACGAGAAGCGGGGCTACTGCGATTTGTCCAAAAACTGATTCACTTTACCCAATCGCTCGAAATCTTTCGGCAAGAGCGGCTGCTCGAAGTCACCTACGCCAGCCAGAAGCCACACATCGTTTGGCATAGCACTGAGTTGGGCAAACCCGACTGGGGCGAACATTCTCACTGCCTTGCGTTCACCTTGCGCCATCCAGAAGCTGCCGAACATTTTCACGTCATGCTTAATGCCTATTGGGAGCCGCTCACGTTTGAATTGCCGCCGCTTGGTCAAGGAGAACGGTGGTACACAATCATCGATACAGCTCTGCCACCACCGCAAGATATTGCAGACCCAACAGACGCAACCCAGGTCAGGCGCAAAAAATATCCTGTGGAGGCGCGATCGTCGGTTGTGCTGATGGCGCAAGCCGGTTAGGCAGGAGGCAGGAGGCAGGAGGCAAGAGTTGTACAGAAATAACAGCATGGTCTGTAGCTGTCAGCCGTCAGTCGTCAGCGAAAAGGTGATAGCTGATAGCTGATAGCTAATCCAAACGTGTGCAGTTATTTTTTAGCAAGCTCTTAGGGAAGTTAGGGCTTCTCGCCCCACTCAGCTAAAATCTTCGTAGTAAAGGGCAACAATGATGGCTCAGATTTTAGATCCTCTAGCGGCTGACCATGACGGCATTGTTTGCTGCTATGCCAATGTTTCCAGTCGGATTCAAATTGTACGCATCAGCAATATCCCAAACTGGTATTTTGAGCGCGTTGTGTTTCCAGGGCAGCGGCTCTTGTTTGAAGCGGTACCCGCTGCTCAACTCGAAATTCATACAGGTACCATGGCAAGCGCGATTTTGTCCGATCGCATTGCTTGTGAGTCGTTGCAAATCGGGAATCAAGAGTTAAGCGAATTGTAGATGGCTGGTCTCGTTTCGTCAGCCAGCGATCGTGTCATTCACCATTTGGTTTTTTCACAGATGCAATGACTGACAAGCGGGCAAGGAGTTGCGCCTGTTCCTCTGGAGTATTGACTGGAAAGCGCTCCCAATCAGCCCCTTGTCTCAGGTCGGCAAACAGCCCAGTGGGGTCATCGTGGAAGTGGAGAAACGCCTGCGCTTTACGGTAGAAAATGCCACGCTTCTTTTCCGTCAACCCTGCCACAGTGCGAATGGCGGTCAGTAGTTCTGTCAGGTTATCCAGCGATCGATCGTCAGCATGTTTCATGTCCCTGCGCTCAAACGGCTTGGCTATCGCTAAAGCTTGTCATAAATCAAGCCAACTCTATTCAACCTTAAAGCGCAACCAGTGGAAAGCATCTAGTAGTGGGTGAGAGTGCTGATGCCAGAGGCGATCGGCAAGCAGTTGAGCCGTTATGGGAGCTAACAAAATGCCGTTGCGGTAGTGCCCCGTTGCCAGCGTCAAATTGTCATAAGGGCTTGCGCCCAATAGGGGCAGTTCATCTGGCGTAGCTGGTCGAAAACCCCACCAGGTTTCTTGCAGTGGAAATTGCCGCAAGGCTGGGTAGAGGCGAGTTGCCCGCTCCAGCAACATTTGCACGCCTTCGGGTGTATTGTTGGGTGTGAAGCCAACCCCTTCGCTAGTGGCACCGATCACAATCCGTCCATCGCGTCGCGGCACAATGTAGATCTCACTGCCAAACAAGACGGTTTGCAACGGCAGTTCCTGTTGTCCTGCGGGTACACGCACTGACAGCATTTGCCCTTTCCTGGGAGTCACTGGAATGGACAGCAACGTCTGAGACCATGCTCCTGTCGCCAGGACATACTGCTCTGACTGCATGATGCCACTTGAGGTTTGCACACCTGTAATTCGCTGATTCTGTTGCAGAATCGTTTCTACAGACACCCCTTCTCTCAGGTCAACGCCAACCTCACGCACGGCTGTCCACAAAGCTTTTGTGAGCAAACGATTATCCACCTGAGCATCATCGGGATACCACCAACCGCCGCTAACTTCTTGACTTAAGCCAGGTTGGTGCTGATGGATCGCAGTGCGATCGAGAAACTCTGAAGGCTGCATGATCACAGATGAATCGGTTGTTTCATCCTTTATCCTTTCGCCTTTATCCTTTCTATACATCGGTGCCAGGATGCCACACGCCCAATACCCGGTTGATAAGCCTGTCAGTGCTTCCAGCTTTTGTGTCCAGTCGGGGTAGAGCGATCGGCTCAGCAAGCAAAGTTCCCGCATGGCACCCGTAGCAATCATTTCTGCCTGTGGGGCAAGCATACCAGCAGCGGCATGGCTGGCTGCTTGAGCAAAATCGCGGGAAAGAACGGTGACAGACGCTCCACATAATTGAAGTTCGAGGGCGATCGCCAGACCGATCGCGCCCCCACCAATGATCAAGACATCCGCTGCTGCCATTTCCGATGACTTACCACGCACCAGGAACTGCTTGCAACGGTCTAGACGGCAAGGGAGTGGTATCGGCGCTGACCTGGCTAGGTGTAGTCAGGGTCGTTGAAGCACCAGCGTTGTTGGTAGGAGCAGCTCCCGTTGAATCGCTACTAAAGCCCGTATTACGGGTTTCTGGAGGAGCACTGTTGAGCTGACTAAATAAATTGCGCTGCCACAAGGAGGAGTTGGTTGCTTTTAGCCCAATCAAAACAGCAAATAAAATGAGAATGGCAATTACTAATCGAGTCATAACGTTCTCTCTAGAGCTGCTTCTACTCCAGCTGTACCCTAATACTACAGCGGTTTTCATTTGCATTCGCCACACCCTACACCCCACACCCCATACCCATCTTGATTAGGCTGTGGCTTATTGATCTAACAACGGCTGTAAGTTAAGTTGCGATACGGCAGATAGCTACAGAAGCGGATAGCTGAGACGCAACAGTAGAACCGCTGCTGTTGCATCGAGCTCGTTCCTGCGACTGCCCGACTTTGCAGGGAAACCTGGTTCAATCGGTCTAATCAAGCAGTGAACCTACATGCGATCGCCCGTACCAACAGCATGAGGATTCGGTCATCGCCAGGTCAGATCGCTCGTTCTGGAGTCCACACTACGCGATCGTCTTGCCCCCAGAAACCATCGTACTTTGTCACTGAGATGTCACCCATCACTTTTACCTGACAAGAGAGGCGACGACCGTGATCGGGAGAGTGTGGCGGCAACGAAAGACGTGCTTTCTCCAACCACTCCATCGCTGAAACCGCGCCCTCAATTCGTACAGCACACGTCCCACAGGTGCCATGCCCGTAGCAGTTAACCACTGAAGCGGCACCGTTGTAGACATCAATTCCGTTTTTCAGCAACGCCTCACGCAAGTTTGCACCATTCTCGCAGGTAAATGTTTTACCCTCGGCTGTAATCGTCGGCATTGCAGTTGACCCCATTTCTGATTTGTCATCTCCATTGTGGTATTTTTCTCTTTGTTTACTCTCCTCCTGTAGCGTGAAGGTATAGCTGTCGCTATAAAAGTTAGGACGTTGAAATTAAAGGGTGTGTTGGCTTTGCCCCCAGCCAGGGGTTTACCTAGTGACTATAGCTATACGATCGCCTATCGCTCTCAGGGCATTGGATTTTCACGGGTGATCCCACCGATCGGTCTAACAGTTCCTTAGAATAGTTTTCTATCGGCTCAAATTCTCCAGTTGCCTCCCCATGACCTCAGACACCTCTCGCCAGATCTGGATCTACGACACGACACTGCGTGATGGTTCCCAACGAGAAGGCTTGTCGCTTTCCCTGGAAGATAAGTTGCGGATTGCGCGACAGCTCGATCGCTTGGGCGTGCCATTTATTGAAGGGGGCTGGCCCGGGGCAAATCCCAAAGATGTGCAGTTTTTTTGGCAGCTACAGGAGAAACCGCTGACTCAAGCGGAACTGGTTGCGTTTTGCTCCACTCGTCGTCCGGGCATGGCAGCGGCAGACGACCCCATGCTGCAACCGATCCTGGCAGCAGGCACGCGCTGGGTGACCATTTTTGGCAAGTCCTGGGATCTCCACGTTATAGAAGGACTGAAGACGACGCTGGGTGAGAACCTGGCAATGATTCAGGACACGATCGCATACCTCCGCGCTAATGGTCGCCGCGTCATTTACGATGCCGAACATTGGTTTGATGGTTACAAGCACAACCAGGCGTATGCCCTGGAAACATTGAGAGTGGCGATCGCTGCTGGTGCGGAATGGCTCGTCTTCTGCGATACCAACGGCGGCACGTTGCCTCACGAAATTGCGCGAGTGGTGCAGGAAGTGATTCAGGCGCTTGATTTTCCCGTATTGGAGGAGGTAGAAGGCAGGAGGCAGAAGGCAGAAGGCAGAAGGCAGGAGGCAGGGGAAGCAGGGGCGGCTCAACTCAAAACTCTTCCCCACACCCCACACCCCACACCCCACACCCCACACCCCACACCCCACACCCTACTCCCTACTCTCCACTCCCCTCGCTTCGGCATTCACACTCACAACGACTCCGAAACGGCTGTTGCTAACGCTCTTGCTGCCGTGATGCAGGGCGTTCGTATGGTGCAGGGTACAATAAATGGCTATGGCGAGCGCTGCGGCAACGCTAATTTGTGCTCGTTAATTCCCAATCTGCAAGCAAAACTGGGCTTTACCTGTATTTCACCTGAGCAACTGGGGCAACTGACTGAAACAAGCCGCTTTGTGAGTGAGGTTGTCAATCTTGCCCCTGACGATCATGCGCCCTTCGTGGGCTTATCTGCCTTTGCTCATAAAGGCGGCATTCACGTCAGCGCTGTCGAGCGAAACCCACTGACCTACGAGCATATGCAGCCCGAACAGGTGGGCAACCGTCGCCGCATTGTAATTTCTGACCAATCGGGTTTGAGCAATATCCTGGCAAAAGCCCGGAGCTTTGGCATTGAGCTAAATAAACAAGACCCGACCTGCCGCCACATCCTCAACCGTCTTAAGGATCTGGAGAGCGAAGGGTATCAGTTTGAAGCGGCTGAGGCAAGCTTTGAACTACTCATGCGCGAAGCACTGGGACAACGCCAGAAGCCTTTTGAGGTGAAGGGTTTTCAGGTTCACTACAGTTTGTTGGCAGAAGCGGGGAGCGATCGCACCACGTCTCTAGCAACCGTCAAACTGGCAGTGGATGGCAAAGACATTCTCGAAGCCGCTGAGGGGAATGGACCCGTTTCGGCACTGGATGCTGCCTTGCGGAAAGCGCTGATTAGCTTCTATCCCGAAATTGGCACGTTTCACCTGACGGATTACAAAGTGCGAATTCTCGATGGTGCAGCGGGCACGTCTGCCAAAACGCGGGTACTGATTGAGTCCAGCAACGGACATCAACGCTGGACGACGGTTGGTGTCTCCGGCAATATTCTGGAAGCATCCTACCTGGCTGTAGTGGAAGGCTTGGAGTATGGACTATTGCTACAACATCAAGCAACAATAGCGCTTTCTACTTCCACAACAGCCTGAAGCTTGACTAGGACTCTACCTTCACACCCTTCCAGAAAGCGATGTAGCCAGTGATGTTTTTAGCGGCATCTTTAGGGGTGGGGTAGTACCAGGCAGCGTCGGGATTGGTTTTGCCGTCTACTTCGATCGTGTAGTAGCTGGCAGTACCTTTCCATGGGCAGCCCGTGTGGGTGTTGCTCTCTTTGAAATACTCGCTATGGATGGAATCAGGCGGAAAGTATTGATTGCCTTCGACCACTTCACACCGATCGCTCTCGGCTAAGACAGCACCATTCCAAATTGCTTTCGGCATCAGTTTGTTATCTAACAACGTCATCAAAAGCCTAACGAACTCTGGGATTGGCTGCAAGGTGAAGATAGTTGTTAGTTGTTGGTTGTTGGTTTTTAGCTATAAACTGAGCGGCATGATTGCTAGTTTTCTGCCGCCCGAAAGCGCCCAACTAACCGAAGCAGCGTCGATCGCTCTCGCACAGAGCATCGATCGTACAGACATTGCCACTCCGCTCCAGGCATTACCCATTCCAACCGCGTACGTTCACCAAGGCTCAGGTGGCACACCGATCGTGTTGCTGCATGGCTTTGATAGCTCTATGTTTGAGTTTCGCCGTCTGCTGCCGCTCTTAGCAGAAACGCACGAAATCTGGGGCATTGATTTGCTTGGCTTTGGCTTCACCGATCGCCCTGCTGGTAGTTCTTTCAGCCCAGTTGCTATTAAAACCCATCTTTACCAATTTTGGAAAACAGTAATTGCTCGACCTGTCATTTTGGTGGGTGCGTCAATGGGTGGAGCGGCTGCGATCAACTTTGCGCTGACCTATCCCGATGCTGTAGAGAAGCTAGTTTTGATCGACAGTGCGGGTTTTGCGCGTGGTCCCGCGATCGCTCGTTTTCTCTTTCCGCCGCTGGGTGAACTAGCAGCCAGCTTTCTCCGCAGCCCTCGTGTGCGACGCAACGTCAGCCTCCAGGCATACTACGACTCCAGCTTCGTTTCACCAGATTCGCTGCTGTGCGGTGCCTTGCATCTCAAGTGCGCTAACTGGCAGCAAGCGCTCATTTCGTTTACCAAAAGCGGCGGCTATAATTTTCTAGCAGACAAAATTGCTGCGATCGATCAGCCAACCCTCATTTTGTGGGGCGACTCCGACAAGATTTTGGGCATACAGGATGCTGCCAAATTTCAACAGGCGATCGCTCACAGCAAACTCGTTTGGATCAAACAATGTGGTCATGTTCCCCATCTGGAGCAACCTCAAGTGACAGCAGAGCAAATTTTGGCGTTTGGCAGGTAGAAGCGGTCAGCGGTCAGCCATCAGCCATCAGCCGTCAAACCCAACTCAAAACTCAAAACTTTTATCCTTCATCCTTTATTTTTCCTTCCCGAATGTCCCCAATTAACGATCCCGCGATCGTCGCTGAACTTACCGCACTCTACCTGACCTACGAAAAAGCGCTGGTCGAAAACGATATTGCTACGCTAGACGCACTGTTTTGGGATTCGCCTGAGGTGCTGCGGTTTGGCGCAACCGAAAATCTGTATGGCATGGAGGCGATTAAAGCCTTTCGGCAAGGTCGCCCAACAAAAAACCTGGCGCGAGACATTGCTAACCTCAAGGTTGTGACGTTTGATGCTGATACCGCGATCGTCACGCTAGAATTTCAACGCCCCACAGACGGCAAACCTCGTGCTGGCAGGCAAAGTCAGGTCTGGCGCAAATTGCCTCAAGGATGGAAGATTGTTTCAGCCCATGTGTCGCTGCTACCAGAGTAGAGGTGGAGAGTGGAGAGTAGGGAGGCGGAAGCATGGTGAGAGGTGAGGAGATAAAGACGACTGTCAGTTCTCAACCAATTCTAATGGCTGACCGCTGACCGCTGACCGCTGACCGCTGACCCCTCACCCCTCACCCCTCTTGAACGCTCCTTCTACACCACTCACAGCCTTAACTCAAACTCAGTTAGAAAGCTGGGTGGCGCAGGCGCAGGTCTATGCTCACACGGGGCGCTTGCCGGACTATATTCCTTTACTGGCGCAGGCAAATGCTCAATTAGTGGCTGTGGGTATACAAACAGTAGCAGGACAGGAGTATTTTGCTGGTGCGATCGACCAGCCGTTTGCGTTGATGAGTGTGGTCAAGCCTCTACTGCTGCTATTTCTGCTGGAACAGTTGGGATGGGATACGGTGTTCGATCGTGTAGGGATTGATCCGTCCGAGCAGTCGTTCCACTCGCTGGCACAGTTGAACGCCGATCGCGGGTTTCCACGCAACCCCATGCTCAATAGTGGCGCGATCGCCCTTGCCTCAATGCTACCTGGGTCGAACGGATCCGAACGGAGTGAAGCGCTACGGCTGTGGCTCAACCAGACAGCAGGTAGCCGTTTTGTATTGGATACTGCCATGCTGACATCGGTGCGATCGCTACGAAATGAGGCAAATCGGGCGATCGGGGAAGTACTTCTTCGAGCAGGCTCTATCGATCACGTCGAAACTGCCCTTGATACCTACAATCACATTTGCTGTCTCTCTGGCACCGTCGCAGATTTAGCACAGGTTGGGCTATTACTCGCCCAACCTAACGCCATCCAGCCAATCAACCAACGTGCTGTGAATGCCCTGATGCTGACCTGCGGTTTATATGAAGCATCTGGTCGCTTTGCAGTCCGCATTGGGCTACCCATCAAATCGGGTGTGAGTGGTGCCTTGCTGTCCATCGTGCCGGGACAAGGCGCGATCGCCTGCTACAGCCCGACACTGGATGCTACAGGCAATTCGATCGCCGGACTCTTCCTGCTCGAACAACTGACCCAAACGCTAAACCTCAGTATCTTCAACTGATCTAGCGCACGCAAATGGTCTTTTACAGTGTCCCAGAGCGTCAAAGCAAAAGACGTGTTCACAAGCTACCGCTCACAAATTACACCGCAAGAAACCGCTAGCCGCAAGCGTTTGCTTTGTGGAGAATAGAGTCATGATGACCAAAATGAATACTACCTCAACTGACTCTGAGCGCTGGGATGCGATCGTACACCGCCTTCCCAGTGCTGACGGAACGTTTTTTTACGCCGTCAAAACCACAGGGATCTATTGCCGTCCGACCTGTTCATCGCGGCAACCCAAACGAGCAAACGTCTTATTTTTCGATCGCTGTGTTGAGGCTGAAGCGGCTGGCTTTCGCCCTTGCAAGCGCTGTAATCCTCGATCGACATCCCCACAGCAGCAACAATCTGAGGTCATTGCTGCGGTCTGCCAACACATTAAAACATCAGATACACCGCTATCGTTGGCTACGATGGCACAGCTCGCCGGACTGAGTTCGTTCCATTTTCACCGCATCTTCAAGGCAGTTGTGGGGATCACCCCTAAACAGTACGCGACTGCCCATCGAGCTAAGCGAGTTCGGCAACATTTACAGGAGCATGACACTGTGACCCAAGCAATCTACGAAGCTGGCTTTGAGACCAGCAGCAACTTCTACGACCAGTCGGCATCCCTGTTGGGGATGACTCCATCTCAATACCAACAGGGGGCAAGCGGCATTGAGATTCGCTATGCTGTGCAGCCCTGCTGGTTAGGTTGGGTGCTGGTCGCAGCCACCGCTAAGGGGATCTGCGCGATCGCCTTTGACGACAATGCTGAGGTGCTCACGACCCAACTTCGGGCTGATTTTCCAAACGCTCACTTCTGTGCGGGCGATCGCGCCTTTGAGACCTGGGTTGAGCAGGTTCTCAGTCTCATTGAGGCTCCTCAGCAAGCAGTTGATCTGCCCTTGGATATTCAGGGCACGGCTTTTCAGCAGCAGGTGTGGCAGACGCTTCAGACGATCGCGCCGGGTACAACCGTCAGCTATACAGAAGTCGCTAGGAGCATCGGCAAACCCAAAGCAGTACGGGCAGTGGCGAATGCTTGCGCCAGCAATCACATCGCCGTTGCAATCCCCTGTCATCGAGTTGTCGGCAGCGATGGTAGTCTCAGGGGCTATCGGTGGGGGCGCGATCGCAAACAGGCTCTCCTGGCAAAAGAAGCCGCACTGACCGAATGAAAGGGGACTCCAATCCATCTGGTTTCTGTACTTGCAGTTGCTTTTCTTAGCAATCACAGCGCTGCTGAATGGCGGAATAATACCAATTCTATAAAATCGCCCTACAGATTCGTTTTTGCGGCTGACCGCTGACCGCTGACCGCCAGCCGAAGCTTGCCTGTGTAGCCACGTTTAGTGAAATGGTATAGTGCCCTTTTCCAAGCCCTTACCCCAAGGAGAAGGGAGCTTGAATTCTTGTTCCCTTGCCGTTTGGGTGAGGGCGAATTTATTGCTTCATACGGCTATGCAGCAACGCCAGTAATTATTAATGCTTAGACTGATCAAAGACAGGATTCTGTAAGCAGCCTACTCAATCAAGACTGAATTCAAGGACTCTAGCGGAATCGTGAACACGTAATAAATTACGCCGATTCCCAGCGATACTACAGCGACGCTTGACAGAATGACCCAGCGATCGGGCGGTTCGTAGGTATCCTCTTCAATATGATCGCGTACGGCAAAATAATGCTGCACCGATAGTAAGACTGCCAATAGCCCGACAACGGCGAACACCAAACCTAAGCGCCATCCGGCTCCAGGTGCTTGCGGTGCTAAAGGCGGACGCAGAATACGGAGGCGGACAATCAGCACACCAAAGCCCATCAGCGCGATCGCGCTCCGCATCCAGGCTAAATACGTTCGTTCATTCGCCAGGTGATCACGAACCCGGTTGGGATTACGCTGCTTGGCAAGCTCTGATTTCTCGGTATCCGTGTTCATTGGTTTGAAAAATAAATGCATAACTACCCCTCATTTTCAGTCGAACCAGATAAAACGTTTGAATAGATTGTTAGCCATCTCAGCTGTCAGTTATGGTTCATGAATAATATTCTTTAGCTAAGTAAGGCTTCTTTTCTCTGTGGTAGACTAACCAAGATCATTTGTTCTTATTTCTTTAGAAATGGCTAGTTTACCGCACCCAGTTCAGTATCAGGGTAGTAAAAGGAATCTCGTGTCAGACATTCTAAGGTTCTTACCTACTAGAGTAGAACGGTTTATCGAGCCTTTTGCAGGCACAGCAGCGGTGAGTGTAGCGGTTGCCTCTAGAAACATCTCGCAAAGGTTTTGGCTTAACGATTTGAATAAGCCTCTTGTTGAATTATTTGAGCTAATTGTAGAAAGACCCAATGAAATAATACATGCATATACAGATGTATGGAATGCTCAACATCAGGACGCTGCAAGACATTATTTTGAGGTCAGAGAAAATTTTAACAAAACAAACGACCCCAAGCTTTTTTTATATTTGTTGGCTCGATGTGTTAAAGGATCGGTTCGGTATAACTCAGAAGGTTTATTTAACCAAAGTCCTGACAACAGGCGGAAAGGAACTCATCCTGACAAGATGAGGAAAAATATTGAGGGAGTCTCTATTTTATTGAAAGGTAAATGCAAATTTACAGACCTTGACTATAGAGAAGTCTTAGCTATGGCAGAAAGTAGTGATTTCATCTACATGGATCCTCCCTATCAGGGTGTATGTGGGAATAGAGATTCAAGATACTTCTCTGGCATTCATTTTGATGATTTTGTTTTGGCTCTAGAAGACTTAAATAAACGTGGAATCGGTTTTGCAATCAGTTACGACGGCAAACGCGGTAGCAAATCTTTTGGAACGCCTTTACCTGAAGAGCTAGGACTAAAGAAAATTGAGATTGAAGTCGGTCGATCGTCACAAGCAACATTGCTCGGCAGAGAGGAGATCACAATAGAATCTCTGTACTTGTCACCAAATTTACAACATGAATGCTTTTCGGAGCTAGAGAGTTATGTTAGCAGAGTACCGAAACAGCTTACGCTTCTAGAAAAGCATGGACAGTTCTCAGCACTTGCCCGATGATTTCATCCAACTTTGTCAATCAGTAACCGCTAAAAGACCAAAAGCTGTGATTGATCACATTCTGCAGCATGGTTTTATTACAACGGAAGATCTGAAGGAAAGATATGGCTACAATCATCCGCCAAGAGCCGCTAGAGATGTTCGAGAACATGGAATTCCTCTGGATACTTTCCGCGTTACAGGCAGTGACGGAAGAAGAATAGCAGCTTACAGATTTGGAGATGTTAGCAAGGCGAGGTTTTTTAGGTTCTCTGGCAGGACAGGTTTGTCCAAGCAGATCAAAGATGAGTTGATCAGGAGGTATGGGTGTAAGTGCTTCATCTATCTAGAGGAAATGAGCGATCGTGAATTACAGATCGATCATTGTGTTCCCTTTGAAGTCGATGGAGAGCCGGAGCTAGAGCCAGAAAGCTTTATGCTGCTCTGTGGCTCTGCAAATCGAGCTAAGTCCTGGTCATGTGAGCATTGTGAGAATTGGAATCATCTCAAGGAAAAGTCCATTTGCTTGTCATGCTACTGGGCATACCCCGAAAACTACACGTATATTGCCATGCGCCAGGTCAGACGAATAGACCTTATGTGGGAGGGAGATGAGATTGAGATTTATGAACAATTGAAACAACGGGCTACCAGTCTGGAGAAGGAAGTTCGTGAGTTTATCAAGGAGATCGTTGAACGCGAAATAAGGCGAAACGGCGACGATGGCTAACAAGCCCAATCAACCTGACTACCAACAGGTTATCTGCGGGAGTTTGAGGTTACGAGCGGCGGGTTATTGAAAACTTATGAGTAAAGCCTTTACTAGAGGCAGGTTTACCAATGCGATTATCACCACGAATCGGTAAACTTGCCCCTAGCCAAGCTTTCCATTTAAGCTGAGAGACTAATCTTCAACCGATGCATTGGGCTTAGTGGACTCGATCGCTGACTGTGTGAGATCCGGGATAGAGAGATTTCCCTCCCCTGCTTTGAACATCTTGGCTGGATTTAAGTTAAATTCGAGGTCGCCTGTGGGATTTGCTTTGGCAACAAAGTGTGCACCGCTGGTGACTTTCAAGGCTAGAGGTTCAGTCAATGGAGTAATGGGTAATCCGGCTACTTTCGTCCCAGTGGGTAGATAGATCCCATCACAATTCCAATCATCGTCGGTTGTTTGTCCATCACCAAGGTAATAGAGCGCTGGTGCAGCACTTTTCCCTTTGTGAGCGTAAACCGCTAGAGTTTTGCCAGTGGCATTGCGGCATTGTGCCCAGTCGGTGGCGCTTTCCAGAATATACTTTTGCAGTTTTAGCTCACCCAACTGCTGCTCAATCTCTTCGGGTCGCAATTCTGATTGATCTGGCGTTGCTTTTGCTTGCAACAGATGGTCGATCGCCTCCGTCACTTCTGTGTATTCGGGAGTCGCTGTCAATTTTGGTGGATCAGCCCAAACGGGTTGAGCAATCATCGCGTTAACCAACAGCAAGTTAACCAACAGCACCAACGCCACTAACATTCTTCGGATCATAGTTGTTCTCCTGTTTAAATTTACAAAATGCGTGAATTAGAGGTCAATTCATCATTTCCAGCCATCGCTGGAGCCTGTCCAATCGTTCTAATCAAATGCAGCAAGACCATACCGCTAAGTACCAGCGTCAGCACGGCTAACCCCCGGTCTTCTAGCGTGTGGCTATCAATGAGAATCAACGCCCCCAAGCCAATCAGCACAAAGGGAACGAGTTGATTGCCATAGCGGGTCAGTGAGGCAGCGATCGCGGGTACAGCCGCTAGACGGTACGCGGTGTAGCACCACACACCGACCATGGAGAAGAAAACGGTTAGCACCACCAGCAAACCTGACCAGGTGGTGCTGGCGAACAGTGGGACATAAATGCCAATATTGTCGCCGCCATTGGCAAAGGTAATGGCTGCCACGCTATACGTTTGGGGTGACAGTACGCCACTCAATCGACCTTGTGCAGAGGGTTCAACAGATGTGTCAGCTTCAGCATCGTCAGTATCAGAGTCGAGTAAGCGAGTTAGCCCGATCGCGATCGGTACCAACCCTAGTAAGCCAATCCACGGGCGTGGAAACAGCACACTGCTAAAGAACCCCGGTAGACTTGCCAGTACCAAAGCCCCAAAGCCCAAATACTGTCCCATGACAATCTGCCGTTTGCGAAAGAGGTGATTGACCTGCGAGAAAAACAGCATCAGAATCACAATATCATCCAGGTTGGTGGCAGTGAAGGCAGTCAATCCAGTAGATATCGCTGTGAGAATTTCATTCATGTGATGGATAGGGTTGAATAATTCGTTGCATTGTTGATGATCAGTCGTTGACTATCTATTCTTTAGGGACTGGGAAGTCATGACTAAGACAATCAGACTAATTGACATCGCTGTAGCGGACATGGATTTCTTCGACAGCCTGTTGCATTCGACTTGCCATTCTGGGCGATCGCACGCGTTGATAGAAAAACCAGCCACAGCCAACCGCCAGGTACAGTAAGAACAAGTAAGGAAAAGTGCTGACAGGTGCTTCTGGGACGGGGAACATCGTGCTACCGGGAATACCGATCGTGCCAAGAATGGGCAGCAGCATGAAACCCACTGCTAGCAGCGAGAACAGCACATCCAGCGGACGCAATTTTCTCAGGCGATAGAGATAGACTGGCGCGGCGATCGACACCAGCACGTAAACCAACAAAAAGCCAAGAGTGCAAATCGTTCCAAAGTAGCCTTGGCTGGCAAACGTGGAGACACCGAACAAATGCACAGCAGCAGGAACCAGAAACGTCAGCAAAGAAACCAGTCCGATCGCAGTGTCAGGAGTCAAGTTTGCGGCATGGGTAGTACCCAACGATTGATGAAAGAGACCATGACGCGCCAGCAGAAATAACACCCGCGCTGCCGGATTGATACAGCCCAGAGTGCAGACAAAGAAGCTCAACAATGCACCAATGCTGATTAAAAATCCCAGAAAATCAACCCCGGCTTGATGTGCCAAGAAGTCTAAGGGGGCTTCAGTTTGAGCTAAGTCAGCCGATGCGCCGCTAAAGCCCAACACCTCAATGTAAGTCATGACGATGAAGAATAAACCTGCCCAGATGGTGCTTTGCTTCACCGCTTTGGGAATTGTTTTGAGCGGTTGCTGTGCCTCATCACCCAACGTAGTGGCACTTTCAAAGCCCGAAAACCCAAACACTGCCAGCACAATGCCCATCGTAATGCCGCCAGGGGTTGCACCTTTGAGGGTCAGTTGAGAGACATCGATCGCAAACCCTTTGTGTGCCCAAATGATGATCCCTAGCGTCAAAATGAGGGCGATCGACACGGCTTCCAACAGCAACATCAGTTTGGCGGAAAGCTGAATATCTTTAGATGCGACATACCAAGCAGTTCCCACTCCCACCACAAACAGCGTCAACGTGTGAGTGTGAATACCCAAATGCCCCAGCAGCGTCTGACCAAAAATGGCAAACCCACACAGCGTTGACATACCCGTAAAGAGATACGCCAGCACGAGACCCAAAGCACAAAGAATGCCCGCTGTTGGTCCTAAACCCTTAACAATGTAGGAGTAGAGCGAACCGGGAGATGCCGATCGACGAGCAAATTGGTTCACGTTGATGCCCACAAACAATAACCCGATCATCGCCAGTAAAAAGCTCAACCAGGTACCCATACCCGCTGCACCATAGGCAAAACTCAACACTGCCGCTGGAACAGTGGTCGGCGCAATCACTGAGACTGATTGCGCTAGCACTTCGCCGTAGGAAAGACACTCTTTCTTTAAGCCATGCACACTCTGATTAATTGGACATTCATTGATTGGAAAATCAGCCGTCATTTAAGAAGCTCCCCTTCTGTAGATTTTCAACTGGGTATGACCCAAATCGAACTCGCTCGGTTTGCTTTAACAAGGATCCATGCCAAACACATGACTACACTCTATTGATCCCCAAAAGTAAGAGGGTGGTAATGCATAGTAATGGTAAACTGTAAATCAGCAATTTCAAGCATCGCAA
>NZ_JCACKI010000065.1:0-18990 GCF_059505325.1 Tildeniella sp. | reverse complement strand
TGCTGTTTCAGCCTATTGTGCTACGCTGCCTAATTGGATAAAGTCGAGCTAAGGTTCAGCATTAAATGTAAGGTTCAGCATTAATTGGTTGAGGTTCGTGCGCCATGCTCCGAGGTTCGTGCGCGATGCTCTGAGGTTCACGCACCATGCTCTGAGGTTCACGCGCGATACTCTGAGGTTCGTGCGCCATGCTCTGAGGTTCGTGCGCGATGCTCCGAGGTTCACGTGCGATACTCCGAGGTTCGTGCGCCATACTCTGAGGTTCGTGCGCCATGTTCTGAGGTTCACGCGCGATACTCCGAGGTTCGTGCGCCATGCTCTAAGGTTCACGCGCCATGCTCTGAGGTTCACACGCGATACTCTGAGGTTCACGCACCATGCTCTGAGGTTCGCGCACCATACTTAAAGCATCCCGCGCCATACTTTAAGGTTCGCGCACGAGGTTTTAAGATCTATTCTCGATCGCCTAAAGGGTAGCGATGATCCACGATCGCAGCAGTTCATTCACCTGCTCAGGCACCTCGTCGTGGGGACAATGCCCTGCACGTAAGTAGTATTCAGTGAGCTGGGGATGATACTGCCGAAACTTTGTGCCCCTCTCTCTGGCGTTGATCCAGGGGTCGGCTTCGCCCCAGAGCATGAGTAGTGGGCGAGTCAGTTGACCAAGCAGCACATCGATCGTTTCGCCCTGAGGCGTGCGGAAGACTGAGGCAAACACTTTGGGCGCGCCGGGATCGCAGGAAGGCTGATAGATTTCGTCCACAAGCTGCTCTGTCACAGCCGATTGATCGAGATAGACGTTCTCTAGAGTCTTGCGAATCAGGAATTTCTGACGCACATATTGGAACAAGAGAAAACTCGCCCAATCTTGACGAAACAGCGTTTGCACCACTTTGCCCATCACTTCGCGCATGGGATCGGGTTTCGTCGTGCCCTGAATGTCGGTAAAGGGTCCCGCACTGTTGACGAGTACCAGCCCTGCTGCTGACTCTGGACGTTGGGTAGCGACACAGAGAGCCGCATAGCCGCCCAGAGAGTTCCCCACGAGAACGGCTGGTTGACCAATGACCTGCGTGATGAAGTCGTGGAGTTGGTCGCGCCATAGATCGCCACTGTAGGCACGATCGGGCTTTGCCGATCGCCCAAACCCTAAAAGGTCGATCGCCCAGACTTCAAACTCGTCGCTGAGTCCGGCGATCGTCTTGCGCCAGTGATCGGTAGACGCGCCAAACCCATGAATCAGCAGCAGGGGCGGACGGTGAGCCTGTCGTGTTCCTGCTTTGACGTAGTAAATGGGCTGCTGTTGCCACTGCCAATACTGACCAGGCTTGGGAGGAGAAATCGGAGGCGCTTGCATCGTTTAGAGAAATCAGAATCACCTCTAGCATTCTAGCGTGATGCTTACAGGCGGGGGGTTTGGTGACTGAAGAGAGGAGTCAGGAGTCAGGAAAAAGGCAGAAGTTTTGAGTAGCACTGGTTCGCTTAGAGCCACGTTGTAGGTGTACCGCGTTGCTAGAGAGTTTTAAGCGAGGCGTGAGGTGTAAGCCATTAACGTTAACGACTGATCAAACTTTTAGCCCTTAGCCTTTAGCCTTTAGCCTTTCTTCCTACTCCCTACTCCCTACTCCCACTAACTCCCGTTCCGCTGGAGCTTCTACCATCTCAGTGGGTACGCCATCCTGGACGAGGGACGGGGATTTACCGCTCTTTTGCAAAAAGTTGCCGACCATTGCAAGAATGGCGTTCACTTTGCGCGTGCGCCAGGAATCGATAACTGCATCCACTTCGCCAGCATTCAAACGTCGCTCTAGCGCTTCCCTTAAGTAAGCAGCGTGTCCGGTTTCGTCACTGGCGACGCTGAGAATGCCCTTCTTGAGGTTGGCGCTTACAGGCTCGTCCTCTGGTAGCACGTTTGCCATCCGCACAAAGTCTTTGCTGGCATCCAGTTCCAGAATGTAGGTGCTTGCGAGAAACGCAACCCAGTCGATCGCCTCTGGTTTCAGCTCTGCCTGCGAGTAGCCCTCAAAGTAGGCATCAAAAAAGGGATTGCGCTTAGGCTCACCCGCTTTCTCTGCTGCTGGCTTAGGTGCATTCTTGAAATCAATCACCTGCTTATTCAGTTGCTTTAAGGCGTGGGCGAAGATTTGCCCATGTCGGCGCTCATCGTTAGCGTGACGGGTGAGTCTCTCTGCCAGCCAGGTATCACCTTCGGTAGCGGCGCGATCGCGCAAAGCCTCCAGATAGGGAACAGAGCCAGATTCCGCTAATTGCAAGCTCGCCAGCGTGTTGGGGCGCGTGAGCGGGTCACGCATATTACGGGCAGTAATGAAGGCAGCCGCCGCTGAACCAGCCAGATGTAACACTTGGGTAAGAAAGTTCATAGCTGTGTGAAGAAGAGCTTACAGACGACATCCTAACGCTCTTCGCCAAAATGGGCAGAGCGACTGAATACAGCTTTGAGTAGCTATTAGCAGTCAGCTATCAGCGGTCAGCAAAAAGCGGATGGCTGACTGCTACTCCAAACGTGTGTCGTTGTTTTTAAACAGCTCATGGCAATACAGCTTTGAGTAGCTATTAGCAGTCAGCTATCAGCGGTCAGCAAAAAGCGGATGGCTGACTGCTACTCCAAACGTGTGTCGTTGTTTTTAAACAGCTCATGGCAGCAATCGCAGTCTTGTTGATACGCTTAACAGGGGAATTTCAGGTTTGGGGTGTGAGGCGATCGCGTTCTCTGATTCGCCTTCTCAACAAAACATCAATCATTTTTGGGGGTTGTGGTGCGTTTGTTCAAATCCATTGCCGGATTGCGGTGCTACCTCAACCGCTATCGCTCCGGTCAGCCTCTCTCTGATCGCTCAGCGATCGAAGCAGCAGATTCTATGCAAGCAGTTGACTCGATCGGGCTAGTGCCCACGATGGGGTCACTCCATGCAGGACATTTGAGCCTCATTCACAAGGCACGGCAGGAGAATCAGCTTGTCGTGGTGAGCATTTTCGTCAACCCACTCCAGTTTGGACCGACTGAAGATTTCCAGCAGTATCCCCGCACCTTGGGGCAGGATCAACTGTTGTGTGAGCAAGCTGGAGTGGATGTGATCTTTGCGCCCAGTGGTGAGGAGATGGGAGTCGGGAGGCAGGAGGCAGGAGCCAGGAGTCGGGAGTCGGGAGTCGGGAGTCGGGAGCTAGAATTCACCCCTCACCCCTCACCCCACCGCGAAGCGGAAGCAAGCTACACCCCTCACCCCTCACCCCTCTCTCCTACACAAGTGGTGCCACCAGGAACTATGCTCTCTGTAATGTGTGGTCGATCGCGGTTGGGGCATTTTCAAGGTGTGGCGACGATCGTGACGAAACTACTCAGTATTGTGCAACCGCAACGGGCGTACTTTGGGCAGAAAGATGCACAACAGTTAGCGATTATTCAGCGGCTGGTTGAGGACTTGAATTTGCCTGTGGCGATCATGGGCTGTCCGATCGTGCGCGAAGCGAGTGGACTGGCGTACAGTTCGCGCAATCAATATCTGACCGCAGCACAAAAAGAAGAGGCAGCGGCTCTTTATCGTGGCTTGCGCTTGGCTGAACAAGCCTTTCGGTCAGGCGAACGGGTGAGTGATATGTTGACCAAAATGGTTAAAACAGAGCTGGAGCACGTTCCGGCGATCGCCCCCGAATATATCGAACTCGTTCATCCTTTAACGTTGGAACCTCTAGACATGGTTGAAGAAACAGGCTTACTGGCGATCGCCGCACGCATTGGTGGCACTCGCTTAATTGACAATCTAGTGCTGTCTGCCCGGAAGCCCATTGTGGCGATCGATGGTCCTGCTGGCGCTGGCAAATCGACCGTTGCCCGTCAAGTAGCACACGTCCTCGACTTGCTCTACCTGGACACAGGCGCAATGTACCGGGCGCTGACCTGGCTCGTGTTGCAGTCTAGCATTGCCATTGACGATGAACCCAGCATTGCCGAACTGGTGAGCCAGTGCGAGATTGAGCTAAGCGGTCATCCGTCCTCCGTCAGCGTCTCGATTGATGGTCAGAATGTGACGCAGGCAATTCGGAGTTTGGAAGTCACGTCAAATGTCTCTGCGATCGCCGCACAACCGATCGTCCGCCATGAACTGGTGCGTCAACAGCGACGGTATGGCAAAGACGGTGGCATTGTCATCGACGGTCGTGATATTGGCACCTATGTTTTTCCCGATGCCGAACTCAAGCTTTTCCTGACCGCTTCCGTACAAGAACGAGCGCGTCGTCGGCAGCAAGATCTGAAAAACCAGGGTAAGAATGACATTAGCCTGGACGAGCTAGAGCAGGCAATTTACGATCGCGATCGCAAAGACAGTACTCGTGCGCTAGCGCCCTTACGTCAGGCAGAAGATGCGATCGAGATCCAAACGGATGATCTCACTGTTGCTGAAGTCGTCGATCGTATCGTGCAGCTCTATCAAGACCGGGCAACCATCAAAGCATAGAGCACTCTCCGCGTCCTCCGCGCCTCTGCGGTTCAAACTCCAGCTAGACTAAAAGACCGATCGGTCTTAAAATAAACGCATGTCCAAAGCCAGCGACACCAGAGCCAAGATCATTCAGCAAGCAGCGGGACTGTTCAACCAACAGGGCTACGCTGGTTCATCCATGTCAGATATTATGCGTGTTACGGGATTACAAAAAGGAGGCATCTATAACCATTTCAACAGCAAAGAAGAACTTGCCCTAGAAGCGTTTGATTTTGCCGTTCAACTCAGCAGCAAAAAGTTCTTACAAGCAGTGCGAGGGAAACAGACTGCGGTTGAAAAATTGCAAGCAATTCTGTGGGTTTATCAGCAGTTTATTGATGATCCACCTGTGCCTGGAGGCTGTCCACTCTTGAATACAGCCGTTGAGAGTGATGACGCTTATCCTGTGTTGCGCGATCGTGCTCAACAGGCAATGACTTCATGGCGCAATCTCATTATTCGCCTGATCAACAAAGGGATTGTCAAAGGTGAAATTCGCGTAGACGTTGAAACCGATACCGTAGCGACCATTCTTATTGCCACACTAGAAGGCTCTGTCATGATGAGCAAATTGTATGGTGATGCCGTGTATATGGAACGAGCGATCGCGCACCTCAATCACTACATCATCAGCGAGCTGACCGGATCAAAGGGATAGCTCTCCGCGCAAATATTTTTTTGTCCTTTAACAGACCGATCGGTCTTAAAGACTTTCTCCAGGAGCAATCATGCAATTATCAAGACCGTTAGAAATCAAGCTTGAGATTCCCGTAAGAACGTATGATATTGACTTCGCTGGTATTGTCAGCAATATCGTCTACATTCGATGGCTAGAAGATCTACGCATCAAGTTGCTAGAAGAACATTTCCCACCCATTCATCAAAAAAAACAAGCAATTTTTCCCGTTCTAGCCGAAACCCAAATCGCCTACAAACGTCCCATTCGACTCTTTGATCAAGTCACTGGTCAACTGTGGATTAGCAGCTTAAAGCGCCTAAAGTGGTCAGTGCAGGCAGAAATTTTGTGTAACAACGAACTGGCAGCCGTAGCCACTCAAACGGGAGCCTTCGTTGATTTCAAAAGTATTCGCCCTGTTCCAATTCCAGATGAACTATCTCAGAAATTCTTGGCGCATCACACGCTAAGTAAGTAGACATACTGACTAGAAGCTTCATTTTTACCGAGCTTACAAAATCGATCGCACGATCGCCACCGTCTCCTTAATCATCCGTTCCTCACGAAACATTTTTTCTGCCCGTTGTTTACACGCCTGTCCTACCTGTTGCCTTAGTGCCGCATCACCCACCCAGTCCTTCAAGATCCCAACCAATTCTTGAATGGTGGACTGGAAATTGCCAAACATGGGGGAAGTCAGCAGTTGTCCCGCATCGCCCAAGCCTTCAGGAATGCCGCTTACCGCTGATGCAGCCACAGGAAGCCCTTTCGCCATCGCTTCCATCATTGCCAACGGTAACCCTTCCGATTCAGACGGCAGCAAAAAGATGTCGCTTGCATCCAGCCAATCGTTAATTTGATCCAGTTCGCCCAGAAACTTGACGCGATCGCTCACACCCGCCTGCTTCACCATTTGCTTAAACTGATCTGCCAGTGTTCCCGTGCCTGCCCAAGCAAAGTAGAGATGTTCCCATGCAGGCGTTTGCTTCAGTTGCTTGATCGCGCCAATTTGATACTGATAGCCTTTGATGATGTCCATGCGGGCAGCGGTGAAGCAGAGAACGGCATCGGCAGGGATATTCCACTGTTGGCGGAGGCGCGATCGCATCTCTAAATCCGGTAACTGAAAGTAGGTAGACGGTCGTCCGCAGTAAATCACCTCCCCTTTGTCCTCCGCCAACCCAAACAGCGTTCGCAATAGCCTCAAGTTATCGTGCGAAACGGCTATGACTGCTTTAGCTGCCATGTACTGCTCCGCCAGCGCCACATACGCTTCGGGTACTTCTTTCGGTTTAATCGGATGCACCAGATGTTCCACGATGATGAAGGGAATGCCGTGCTTCATCGCTACACGCTTGGGGAAAAAGTTAGCAATCGGTCCCCCATTGCTCACAATCAACAAATCCGGTTTCGCCTCAGCAATCATCTTCTCTGCGTCTGCCGCCTTCGCTGATTCCAGCCAGATATGCTGTTGAATGCCTACCTGCCTCTGCTGCGACACAAACCAATCCGCGCGTTGCCGTACTCGTTCCATACCAGCGGAACCAAAATGCGTCGCCAGTCCGTCAGGAATATCCTGCACGTGCGTCATCTGGTAGCCTAGAGTGGCTAAGGCACACAAAATTGCATGGTTGTACGGCAAAAGACCACCGATCGCAGGCGACGCGTATAGCAGAATATGTTTAGCCACAGCAGTAGATGTCGGGGGCTTGGTTATGCGTTGTTAGAGTACACGGCGCGATCGTCGAACTAACATCCGCCATAGAGTATGAGATTAGATAGGTAATTCAATTGAGTATAAAGTGAGGTTCTCATGGGTGTTACTGTAAACTACAGCGCTATCCCACCTAGCAGTACGTTGTATGCACGTCTTCAACGTGAGAAGCTTTTTGCAATTCTCATGATTTCTCTCTTTTCTCAAGGTTGCGGCATCTTTAACTTCTTTGAAGAAATCGAACCTGAAGAGGTTAACGAGCTTCTTGAATACGTTATTGAAGAGCATCAAGACATCTTTGGATCAGATTTAGAAGCCGATCAAATCATTGCTGAATTTCGAACAGAGTTGAGACTCACTCGTAAAGCTTATCCAGGGATTGAGGGTAGAATAGCCTTCTTGGAAAAGTCATCCAATGAGATTATGGAACGGTTGACACAAGAGCTAGCGAGAAGAAAGGTTGAGAATGCCGATGAGATTGTTGTAAAAATCATGTTCGGAGATCAATCTTTTGCTCCAATACTATTGCCAGAGTCAGAATCGTTAGGGCTGATATCGCGTGAGTCAGTACGCGAAGGAGCCAGAATCCTGCGACAGATTGAACCGGAAACCCTGTTCGCAAAAGATGAGGGTTGGGAAGGATGGTGCCTTAATCACTTTGAACATTGGCGAGATTTATATCTCTCAGCAGACGAGAGAAATGAGGAGATATTAGTTGGAGTTTTTTAACCCGTCAGCTAGACAGAATCAATCATTAGGATGTGTCTGGGCATAGCATTAACGTATCTAACCCTAGAGCAGCATGGGTTACGCTATCGCTAACCCATCCTACGTTTGCCTAACAACCAAAAACTAACAACCAACAACTTTTCGAGGAGTCGCCGTGTTTTTCAGTGTGGTCATTCCGACCTACAACCGCAAACCAATTTTAGAAAAGTGCCTGAAAGCGCTGGAGCAGCAGCAGTTTGATGCGGGCGCGATCGCGGGCTACGAGGTTGTCGTTGTGGATGATGGCTCCACCGACGGCACTGTAGACTGGCTGCAAGCAAACGCCAGCACCTTCCCTCACGTCTGCCTCTTTCAGCAAGACCATCAAGGTCCCGCCGCCGCCCGTAACCTCGGAGTCGAAAAAGCATCCGGCGACACCATTATTTTTATTGACAGCGATTTAGTCGTTACTGAGGTCTTTCTTCAGGCACATGCCGAAGGTCTCCAAAGCGGTCAGCCGTCAGCCGTCAGCCGTCAGCCGTCGAAACAAACTCAAAGCCCCTCCTCTGCTTCCCCTGCCTCCCCTGCTGCTCCCCCTGCTTGCCCCACACCCCACACCCCACACCCCACACCCCTCTTCACCTACGGTCGCGTCATCAACACTGCCAACTTCGACGATCCCACCGCAGAACCCTACAAAATTACCGACTTTTCAGCGGCGTATTTTGCCACGGGGAATGTGGCGATCGCCCGCATCTGGCTCGAAAAAGCCGGACTCTTTGACACGTGTTTTCAGCTTTACGGCTGGGAAGATCTGGAACTGGGGGTTCGCCTGAAGGAACTCGGCTTGACCCTCATCAAATGTCCCGATGCGGTTGGCTATCACTGGCATCCACCGTTTGCCCTTGACCAACTGCCTAACCTAATCGACAAAGAAATTGAGCGCGGCAAGATGGGCGTGCTGTTCTATCAAAAGCACCCTACCTGGAATGTGCGGATGATGATCCAGATGACCTGGCTTCATCGTGTGCTGTGGGGCGTGTTGTCACTGGGCGGAAGGCTTAACGAACGCACCATGGCTCCCTTTCTGCAATGGCTGATTGACCAAGGCAAACCCCAACTCGCCCTCGAAGTCGCCCGCATCTTCCTCAACTGGTACAACGTCCAGGGCGTTTACGAAGCGTACGCAGATATGCAGCAAAGACGCTGAGACTGAGAGGCAAGCATCGCTCGCAATTCATCCTTTCATCCTTGTGCGGTCGTATTAATGATCAGGAATCCCAACGTTGCTCGCCACTGCTAGTCACAAGATAAATTTCGTATTGGGCTTCAGGATACTTTTCACGTAGTCGCAACTTCTCGACAAAGGCATCCGTACTTCCATGTTCTACGATGATCTCCCTCATGTCATCCATAGGGAAAACCCAAATCACTTTACCCGTTGCCTTCTCAACCGCTTTGATGCCAAATCCCATAACCAATCCTTTGCAAAGCTCTCTCAATAACTCGATTCGATCGTCAAGATAATCTACTCTAACCCTTGCGGCTCCGCTATGCTACCCTAGAGAAGTTGTCTAAAATCGCACATCCAGGATTTCGGGTGTCTGTAGTAGTTGTTAGGGATTAGTTGTTGGTTGTTAGTACGGGAAATTTCTCACTAAAAACTAAAGACTAAAAACTAAAAACTTCCCAGGTGCTCCTGGATGGAGGATTAACCCGAATCAGGAGTTCAAAATCAATGCCAGTTGTTTCGTTGGCTCAATTGTTAGAGTCTGGAGTTCACTTCGGGCATCAAACCCGTCGTTGGAACCCCAAAATGGATCCATACATTTACACCTCGCGGAACGGGGTACACATCATTGACCTGGTGCAAACCGCTCGGTTAATGGATGAAGCGTATAACTATGTTCGTACTGCGTCTGAGCAGGGTAAGAAGTTTCTCTTCATCGGCACTAAGCGGCAAGCGGCTGGGATCATTGCTCAGGAAGCGGCTCGCTGTGGCGGTTACTATGTGAATCAGCGCTGGTTGGGCGGAATGCTCACCAACTGGGTCACGATCAAAACGCGCGTCGATCGCCTCAAAGAGTTAGAGCGTCGGGAAGAAACAGGCGGACTCGATCTGTTGCCCAAAAAAGAAGCCTCAGTGCTGCGACGTGAGCTGGAAAAGCTGCAAAAATATCTGGGTGGCATCAAAGCCATGCGGAAAGTGCCCGATATCATCATCATGGTGGATCAAAAGCGCGAATATAACGCCGTCCAGGAGTGCCAGAAGCTTTCGTTGCCGATCGTGGCATTGCTAGACACCAACTGCGATCCCGACTTAGTGGATGTGCCCATTCCAGCAAACGATGATGCCATCCGTTCGATTAAGCTAATAGTGGGCAGGCTGGCAGATGCGATCTACGAAGGTCGCCACGGTCAGCTTGAATCTGATGACGAGTACGAAGACTACGAAGGCGGTGAGGAAGACTTCGATTACGAAGATAATGACACCTCGTTCATTCCTGAAGAAACCGAAGAAACCGAAGCGTAGAGAGTTTTTAGTTGTTGGTTGTTGGTTTTTAGAGACTCTAACAACTAACAACTAACAACTAACGACTAACAACTATTCAGAGTGGTAAAAGGTAATGGCGGAAATCACAGCAAAATTAGTCGGTGAACTGCGCCAAAAAACGGGCGCAGGGATGATGGATTGCAAAAAAGCGCTTACGGAAACCAACGGTAACCTGGAAGACGCGGCTGACTGGCTCCGCAAAAAGGGAATTTCCTCGGCTGAGAAGAAGGCGGGAAAAGTAGCCGCTGAGGGCATCGTTGATAGCTACATCCACACAGGTAGCCGCGTTGGTGTGTTGGTAGAAGTCAACTGTCAGACAGATTTTGTGGCGCGGAACGAAGCGTTCAAGAAACTGGTACAGGACATTGCCAAGCAAATCGTTGCGTCTCAGCAGGTTGAGTATGTGAAGATTGCGGATATTCCGACTGAGGTTGTCGATCGCGAAAAGGCGATCGAAATGGGGCGCGACGATCTGGGCGGTAAACCAGACAACATCAAAGAGAAAATTGTGCAAGGACGCATTGAGAAGCGTTTGAAAGAGCTTTGCCTGCTGGATCAGCCCTTTATCCGCGACCAAAACATCACAGTCGATGAGCTTGTCAAGCAGAATGTCGCTCAACTGGGCGAAAACATTCAGGTACGGCGCTTTGTTCGCTTTGTGCTAGGTGAAGGCATCGAGAAAGAAGAAACGGATTTTGCTGCTGAAGTCGCCGCCCAAATCGGCACTGGCAAATAGGCTGAGTCAGTTAGCTCAAAGGCGCTAAAGAGTGAAAGAGCCGATTCTAGCATCCGTTTGATGAACGTACAGAGGCAGCCATAAGGCTGCCTCTGCTGTTTGTATCCGTTCCGCCAATGCCTAATTCAGGTAAATTAGGACAGGTAGATGAGGAAGTGGAGCGTCTTTGGAGCAACAGCCTCTTTGGTTGAAGGCAGCCTTCTGAAGGCGATCGTCTGGCTCCTGCATTCCGAAATCAAGTTTGTTGCATATTCAAGCTTCTGAAAGCTGTCTGAAAAGGGTTGGGAATGATTACTGCGATCACGTTACTGGTAGCGCTGGGATTTTTAGGCTGGGGCTTTTATCGTGCTAGACCGTTTGGCAAACTGGGTCTAGTTGCCTGGTTGCAATCAGCCGTATTAATTACGCCCTGGTTGCTGTTTTTTGGTCTGTCTCTTGTCGGCATCTACCTCAATATCGTCAGCGTCCTGTTCCTGTTTTTGTTGTCTACAGGACTCTATATTTACCTGGGTAGCCGCTTACGATCGCTGGCTCAAACCGAAGTCCTCTCTCGTCGTGCAAGCGCGATCGCGGAGGCTCAAGACATCAGCCCATCAGACTCTGCCAGTGATGATCTAGAGAGCTTGACTCCAACCACTTCGAGCGCACCAGTACAAGCGACAAAAGCCTCTGAAGCGTCGCTAGAATCCGACATTATTCCCATTCCTGCCGAAGACCTGAAGGCAATTCAGAGCATTTTTGGCGTTGATACGTTCTTTGCGACTGAAACGATTCCCTATCAGGAAGGTGTCATTCTGCGGGGCAATTTGCGCGGTGATGCCGAAACCACGATCGCCCATCTTTCAGAGCGACTGCTAGAAAAAGTTGGTGTCAGCGAAACCGATCCGCAACAGCCTCGTTATCGGTTGTTTCTCGTCGAAGGGCAAGACGGCAAGCCTGTTGTCATCGTCTTACCCAGTAGCCGTGATCCGCAGCCATCAACCCCGTTTCAGAAAGGCGTAGCGGTGTTGCTGCTCTTAGCCACGATCGCCGCCAGTTTGGAAAGTAGTGGGTTGATGCTCGGCTTCGATTTCTTCACGGCTCCCAATCGTCTTGCAGAGGTTTTACCGTTAGCGCTGGGTCTTCTCAGCGTCCTTGCCGTGCATGAAGTTGGGCACTGGCTGTTGGCACGTCGCTATCAGGTAAAGCTCAGCCTGCCGTTTTTCATTCCTACCTGGCAGATTGGTTCGTTTGGTGCCATCACCCGCTTTGAATCGGTGTTGCCCAATCGCAGTGTGCTGTTTGACATTGCGATCGCTGGACCCGCAGCAGGCGGTATTCTTTCGCTAGCCATGCTGGTTACAGGACTCCTGCTCTCACACAAGGGCAGCTTGTTCCAGGTGCCAACAGAGTTTTTTCAAGGCTCCATCTTAGTCGGTACGCTGACGCGGGTCGTGCTGCAAGAATCGCTTCAGCAGTCGATCGTCGATGTGCATCCACTCGTGATTCTAGGTTGGCTAGGCTTAGTGATCACAGCACTCAACCTACTACCAGCAGGACAGCTCGATGGTGGACGCATTGTGCAAGCGATTTACGGACGCAAAATTGCTGGACGCACGACGATCGGCTCCATCGTTATCCTGGGACTGGCATCCATTGTGAATCCGCTGGCGCTGTACTGGGCGATCGTTGTGCTGTTTCTGCAACGCGAATTGGAACGCCCCAGCCAGAACGAACTCACCGAACCAGACGACACCAGAGCCGCTTTAGGTTTACTGGCATTATTCCTGATGATCGTAACGCTGCTACCACTCACTCCCAGCCTTGCCGGACGTTTAGGGATTGGTGGTTGAGTGCAAGAGGATGAAAGGCAATACTTCTCGGTTAAGCCCCAGCGAATGGAATTCGCGGCTACAGAAGCAAAGTCTGCGCAGGCAGACTACTGACAGTTCAACCTGCGGCGGCAGGTTTCGTTTCTGTAGCTGCGGTTTCAACCGCCACTAACCGAGAAATATTGGGATATAAGGATGAAAAATTGATCTAACACTTTTCTATATTCTCACTGGTTGATTTGGACACGACGTACAGAAACGTTCCGTCTATTCACCCAAATTGGGGTGTTATGTAAAAGTCTTCCGTCAGATAATTTATCCAGGCTGTTCAGCTAAGTTGTCTGTGAGAAATTAGCACAAGGCTGGTTTGGCAGTGTTTAAGGAAGGCTTGCTTCGTGTTCAACTTTTTTCAGGGTGAAAATTATGTGCATCAAATGGATCTACTTGCAGAAAGCTGCCTTTGTGTTTCAGGTTTTAAGTTTTTTGGTCATTCTTCCCGCTGGGACTGCTGTTGCACTTGACACTTATCCAGAGTACGGTGCAACCGTCGATTCTAATGGAGAGACTGGCATTGGTCGTACCTATCCTAAAGAAGTTCTTCAGAAAGCTTGGGATCACTGCGGTGAAAGTGGCTGCGATGGCAAGCTGGTTTGCATTCTTAACACGACTGAGACAATAGTTTGTGGTCCCCGCAATGCTTGTACTTACCCTATCTCAAGAACAGTTAAGTTCACTGGCAGTTACAGTGGCGGTTGGGCAACAAGAGACAAGATGGTTAATGCCCTACTGAAACATTCGGGCAACGACGGTGGATGGTACAATCAGGGATCTTGGATTATGCGGAGCTTTTGGGCAGTTCGCACACCGGGTAATACAAGCTGGATCAACGTCAATGTTGAGGGTGGTCGCGAATCAATGACGGCTTGTGATAAATAGGTCGGGGAAGGCGGGCTTAAACACTCCGGTCGGCAAAATCTTTCGGTGCTCATGCCGTGGATGATACGATGTGCAACTAATTTGCCCTTATTCCTTTCTTGAAAGCCTTTCTCTCTGGGAGAAAGGCTTTCGGGCAATTTCTTTTGGTTCTCTTTTTCCTTAGTGGTGCAGAAAACTTTTTTGAGTCTCACGGTGGACAGTCTGGAGGGTCAAAATGGTGGCTGAAACCCACTGCCCTCGTTCGATTTTCTGAGAAATCCTGAAATCGCTGTCTTAATGAGAATCCTTTGCCCATAAGGGTTTCAGGAGTTCTCTGCACCACTAAGATCTGCATCTGGGAAGGTTGTCAGGTGGTGATAAAAAGGGCATCAGATCAATTAACACTTTTGGAGATTGTGCTTGATGGTAATGGATATTCAATCACTGTGAACCTCTGGACTTTACTTATTATTCTATTAGAGCAGGTGAGGTATATCTGCAACTGATTGAGAAATTACTGATTGCGATTGAATCCTACAGTAAATCAGGCAAAGATCACACAAAGCTAACTCGTATTTCTGAAAACCTTATTAAGGCAAGAACTAACGATCTCAAGACTTGGCTAGGGGAGTTTAGAAATATTCTAGCTGAGGTCGGTGTAGACTGAATCATGAGTATCTTCAGGCTTTTACTTCTGGTAGAGTGTAGCGCGTACATCGATTAGAACAGGTAAACCTGTGGAAAGAATTCCTGATGGAGCGATCGTCGTTCGAGGTGGGCGAAACCGACCGGAAGATGTCCGGCGTGGCATTGGAACGCATCCGAGCGGCGTGACAGGAATTTCGGTAGAATGTGGAGAAGGAGCATCTGTGCAGGAATTATCCGCATTGATCCCACACGGGCAGGTTGGTGTTACAACCGTTGGGGCGGTTCGAGAGGCAGGAGGCGATGTGATCCGAACATCTGGAAGAAGCCGATATCATGCAACATTAACAGGGTTAGCCCCTGATGAAATCAGTCTGCTTTTGACCCCAACAATATCTAACCCATCCAAACAAATTTTGTGAGCAGGAGTGATGTATGAGTTTATCCAAAGTTTTTGTCGATTTTCATAATGCTGATGAGCAGGGGCGTTTGCGTCTCAACTGCATTGGCACGATTGAAGATTTAGCACGTCAACAAGCTGAGTTGGAGAATGGGCAGCAGCTAACGTTGTATAGCGAAGATTTGGAAGTGGATGGAATAGTTCAGTTTTCAGAAGAAGAGAAGGTTTGGGTTGCTACGGTTGACTGGAATCAGATTAAGCAAGTTGAACAACTGGTAGTTCAAGGTCAAAACTGAGTGCGAAGCGCGCCGCCTAACAACCTGGTTGGAGCGGATTCCGAGTGACTCTAGTGGTGGAGCAAAGGTTGTTCACAACCGCTTAGCCGGAACGTCGGGCGGCTGAGCTATCGATAGGATATAGTGAGCGATTCATCAGTACGATCGCCCATCTTATAAGTTGAGTTTCCTTACCTCAACCCAACCGCATCTTTTTCACTCTTCACTTCTGCGATCGCCTTGCTTGAGCATTAGCCTTGTCTATAGATTTGCCTTGAATGGATGCGCAATAATGTAGAGAGTCTAATTAACATTGCCTAACCTTTCATGCAGTTTGAGTGGGATGAAGCGAAAAATCTAGAGAATATTCGTAGACATCAGATCGATTTCGCCGATGTCCCTGAGATGTTTGATAGTCCGATGCTAATTGAGTTAGACGATCGTTTTGATTACGGTGAAGACCGTTGGTTCGGTATCAGCTTCCTCGGTAACGGCATAGCGGTTGTTGTTTGGACAGAACGACAGAATGATATCATTCGGATCATTTCAGCACGAAGGGCAAATCGATATGAGCGACAAAGACTTGAGCAATACCTCTCGTACTAATTGGGCAGCACTTGAGGCAGGAGACGACGAAGGGATTGATTATTCTGATATTCCACCGTTGACGGAAGCGTTTTTTGAGAAGGCTACTTTAAGCATTCCTGCTCCTCAAGCACAGCGTCTGGTTCAAATTGATCCAGATGTTCTGCAATGGTTTCAAGCTCAAGGCGGAGAATACAAAGCTTTAATTAACTCCGTTCTACGCCATCACGTAGAGAGCAGTGGTGATCAGTCAGTGGTATAACAATCTTCTCAACCTTTACTTCTGCGATCGCGGCGAACGTCTTGCTTGAGCCTTAGCCTCGTCTAGTCAATACGGTTTCTCCTGTGGTCATGTCTGTTAAAGCTGTTGTGACATTCATTCGACTCTCCAAGCTAAAATTAAAGGAGCAAGTCGCAAAGAGTCCAGACCTATGGCAGTTCGTCAACGACGTTACAGCAAAGAAGAGTTGGCTCGACGTGGGCAAGAACTCTACGAGTCTGGCACTCGGCAGCAAGTCGATGCGGGAAACGAGGGCAAGATGGTAGCGATCGACATCGAAATCTCCGGTTTCGATGTCGATGAGACTGTCATCGCTGCAACTGATCGGCTATTTGAACGCAATCCCGATGCTCAACCGTGGGGGATTCGGATTGGACATCGCGCCGTTTATCATTTTGGGTCGCGGAGTCTGAAAAAGAATCAATGATTTACGGAGTCGTGAATTTGCGTCGTGAGGCAACGCTTCCCTTGGTGGTTAGTAATCCGTCTGGACAACGGCAAGTTATTGATACCGTGATTGACACCGGATTTGATGGATTTCTGTCTTTGCCATCTGAAGTTATCGTTCTCCTTGGATTGCCTTGGACTATCTCCAATACGGCGACCTTGGGCGATGGTAGCGAAACTCTATTTGATTTTTACGCCGGAACAGTGATCTGGGACGGGCAGTACCGCACGATCGATATTGCGGAATCAGAGACAGAACCTCTGTTAACGTGAGTTCGACGAACAGAAATTGACAGAAGAAAAGCTGAGACTGGTTTTGCAGTAACGGTCTCAGCTATGGACACTATCGTATCGCGCCTCGACATCACGCAAATCTTCTGTGACCTGGACGATTTTTATCAGCACTTCGAGCACGGTTGGCAACACCAAGTCCAGTTGCCCTCCATGGCTGGTGAACGCTGGAGCCATTCCCGCCTCAGCTTGAGCGAAGTGATGACGAGGCTCCACAGAAGCGGCTGCGCCAACGCTGTGGCGTTTCACGGGTCTGGCTTTCGTACGTTTAAGGAGTTTTATACCTTGTGCGTCTTGCCGCACTGGCGACGTGCGTTTCCGAACCTGGTCACTCATCACTAAGTCCAAGAAGAACATGAAAAGCCGCCTGGTCAAGCTGATTGACAAGATTTTGTTGCGGAAGCGAGCACTCATGGCATCGATGAACGACCAACTCAAGAACCTGTGCCAGATTGAACACTCACGCCTAAGTGCTTCGCACACGCTTCGCACACGCAGTTGGTTCAATTGCTTAGTCAACTTGCTGGCAGGTTTAATCGCGTATACTAAGGGACTTCCAGAAAACAAATAATTCCAGGCTGGTGGAGTAAGCTGAGAAGTGGTCCATCGCTGAGCACTGAGCCATGTTGGAACTCACGCACTGTTTGAAGAGCTTACGGCAAGAGCCTGCTGACCGTCTGAGAGGTACTGAACGTCGGCGGTGCATGGCGCAAACGGTGGCGGAATTAGGGCACGGTGGACAGCGCATAGCCGAGCGGGAATGAGGGTGGCACCGTGATCTGCTTCGACAAGGAGCACGGGAAGTGGCGAGTGGCATCGTTTGTGTGACTGCCTTGGCGTTGCGTGGTCGTAGACTGACCGAAGGATGCGCCAAGCCCACACCGTCAGCGCAATACCAATCAAAGCCGGGAGAGTGACAGCGGGAAAGTCGCGCGGAATGGTCGATGGAGAGGAAATGCCGACTGCAACTTCCCACAGATGGAAGCTGGCATGGGCGATCAACCATGACGTTGCAGCAGCCCACAGATCAAAGCGGTGCGCTGGTTGGATCATCCCGATCGCGAATGCAGCACCGAGGAATATCTGAATAAGCCCAATATCGCGGATGAAGTGCTGATTAAAGGAACCCGTGTGGGTCACGCCAGGAACGATGTTATACCAAGCGATCGGAGCGACAAGCATAAACAGTCCATTTCCAAACAGGAATAGTCCGTTGAACGCTATTAGAATGAATCCTACGACCAAAATGGTTCGAGCATTTGCAGTTGTTTTTATGGCAGTTGTTTTCATGAGACTTGTTGGGAAATAAGCTGGTTTAAGGACAAGGTTTTCTGCTGCCTCTCCAAGTTGTGCTGCATCGAGATAGAAATTCCACAAACCGACTGCATTCAGCATTAAGTGGTCATCGAAATCAGGCACACGGTTTCGATAACCATCTGTTACGGCACGATCACGTTTGATGCCAGCATGAGCATGTTCACACACCACTCGTTGACGACTGAACGCTTGGTTTTCCTGCTTCTGTTGTTGGGTTAATTCTTTTCCTTTTGGTTTCTTGTGCGGCAGATGAACGTTGTCAAACTCGTTTTGTAAGCCCTGGAATCCTAAAGCCCCCTCAATGGCAATTTCGTCTGGGATGTATTCCACCAAACTGGCTTCCTCTCATTGCCGTTTGTCATGAATCCTGCCACCTTTGGCTTGGGTCAGCAGGATCACCCGCTTTTTGCGCGTGCTACCAGTGATGTGTTTACGAGTATGCCGTTTCTTTTTGCCAGAATAATGCTCCTGCTGTGGCTCCCAGTCCTTAGGGCGTTGCATAGATCGTTCTGTACCATCCAAAATCACTTTTGTGACAGCAGGGAAACGTTCAAGAAATGCCTCCATGCTGCGCAACTTGTGCTCCGGCAAGACCTGTTTGGAGCCTAACGTTTGCTCCAAAATCGGCAACAATCCAGGCACCCAGTCCCAAGCACAAGAACGGTCAAAGCCAAACAAGACACTCAGTAAATCAAAGGTGGGATAGCATTTGCCGTACAACAGGATGTAAAACAGCTTTTCACGAGGGGTTCGTAACGTTGCTTTCCGCCCTCCGCCAATGGCTCGTTTGCGTTCGATGTCTGGATTAACTCGGCTATGCTCGTAAGCTGGGGCAAAACTTGGCAGGAGGGACTCAAAGGCTTTGAGGTTGAGTCCTGTCGTTGCTCGCAGCAGACGATCCTGTTGGAAAATGCGTTCTAAATTCAGCATGATAGAGCACAGGTGGCTGCGCGTTATTATCTCTTATTTCCCAACCGCTCTAAAATATTCCGGCGTTGCTGGAACGATGCCTGAACGACAAATCTGCCCTCACCCTAGCCCTCTCCCATCGGGCGAGGGGACAGGATTTCTAGCTCCCTTCTCCCTGGGGAGAAGGGTTGGGGATGAGGGAAAATCATACCTGTATTCAGCAACGCC